>CAYZGF010000319.1:0-2436 GCA_964477595.1 uncultured Algimonas sp. | reverse complement strand
CCCGGAAACGCTCAGGTCAACGGACCGTTTGGCAGTTAAAACGCTGGAAAGCGGGTCGATTGGTGAAACGGCCCCGCCGACGGAGTAAGTCTTGCGATTGAAGTCAACCGTGGGATCAATCTCTCAGGCCCAAGAGACAGCTGGTGGCGATGGAAGCGGTTTTTCCGCATATGCGCCTATGACAGATTTAAAGACAACGGCCCTCCACGACATGCACGTCGCGTTCGACGCGAAAATGGTGCCTTTTGCTGGCTATGATATGCCTGTCCAATATCCGATGGGTGTGTTGCAGGAACATCTCCACACGCGCGCGAAAGCCGGTTTGTTTGATGTGTCCCATATGGGACAAGTTTTTTTGGTCCCTGCGGATAAAGAGTTCGCAACGGCGGCAAAAGCGCTCGAAAAGCTAGTGTCTGCTGACATCCAATCGCTTGAGCCGGGACAACAACGTTATTCGCAATTCTTAAACGAAGAGGGCGGAATTCTGGATGATCTCATGATCTCCCGCATGGGTCTGCCGGGCTATGAACATATGCTTTATCTGGTCGTGAATGCGGGGTGTAAAGTTGACGACTATGCCCATCTGGAAGCGCATATGCCGGATGATGTTGCCGTGCAGGTCAAAGATGACACATTATCCCTGATCGCGTTGCAAGGGCCGCCAGCCGTTGATGTTTTGAAACAATTCAATCCTGACGTGGCTAAGCTAGTTTTCATGACTCACACGGATTTAGGACTCTCCGGTCCATTGGAAACCCCGATTTGGGCACATGTCTCACGGTCCGGTTACACGGGCGAAGATGGCTATGAAATTTCCGTCAAGCATGAGGATGTTGTGACGCTGACAAAAGCGCTGCTGTCGTATGTCGATGTCGAAATGATTGGTCTTGGCGCGCGGGATAGTCTGCGGTTGGAAGCCGGGCTGTGCCTCTATGGCCATGATATTGACACCTCCGTTTCACCGATTGAGGCCGGGCTGTTTTGGTCGGTTCAAAAACACCGCCGCAGCGCAGATGCAGGATATTTGGGCGCAGCGCGAGTTGCGTCGGATCTTGCGGATAAGACAACGAAACGCCTCGTTGGGATTAAGCCAGACGGGCGCGCACCTGCACGAGAGCATACGGAAGTCCAGGATATGGACGGCAACACAATTGGCGAAATTACATCCGGCGGCTTTGGCCCAACGGCAGGCGGTCCCGTCGCCATGGGCTATGTCGCGCGCAAATTTACGAAACCAGGAACGGATGTTCAGTTGATCGTGCGCGGTAAAGCCCGCCCGGCCAAGATCACGAAACTGCCGTTCGCCACACATAATTACTACCGCGGAGCCTAAATCATGAGCACATATTTCACAGAAGATCACGAATGGATCAAAGTTGATGGAGACGAGGGCATAGTCGGTATTTCCGCCTATGCGGCCAAAGCGTTGGGCGATGTTGTCTTCGTCGAATTACCGGATGTCGGAACAGAGTTCGATAAAGGTGACGAAGCCGCAGTCGTTGAATCGGTGAAAGCCGCGTCAGAAGTTTACACGCCCGTCGGCGGTGAAGTGACGGCTGTGAACGAAGCGCTCGAAGATGCGCCGGAAACGGTAAATGCCTCTCCGGATGGTGAGGGTTGGTTCCTGAAAATCAAAATCGCTGATGCCGATGAACTCGACGGTTTGATGGATGCGGCGAAATATAAAGCCTATTGCGACGGTCTGTAAGCCTTATGGCCGTTAAAAAAATAACTGACCATGACCCTCTGGTTGTCGCTTTAATTGCGGCTCTGTTCGTGTGGATCGTGTTTGACTCGGTCGTATTCGGACTCATTGCAGGTTTGATCGGATTTTTGTCAGTCGGAAAATCTCAAAAAACTGCAGAGCGTGAGAACCCTAAGTCATGAATCGTTCAATGGGCTTGGTGCTTTGGGGGCTGGCCATCAGCGCTCTCGGCCTCTGGCACATTGTCACATGGGTTCAAAATACGGATGCCGATAAGGGCGTCTACAAACTCGCGGTCGGCATATTTTGCCTACTCATTGGAATACTCGTCATCGCGTTTCAGTCGAAATTACGCGGTAAAAGGAAAGATGATTAAATGCGTTACTTACCATTAAATGAGACTGATCGGGCGCAAATGCTCGATGTTATTGGTGTGAAATCGATTGATGATTTGTTCCATAATGTGCCCGAATCGGCGCGATTGGACAAGCTGATCGATTTGCCGACACATCAGTCAGAGCAATCTGTTGAACAGTTCTTTCAACGTCTCTCCGGTAAATCGACACCGGCGGGGTCCGTGCCGTTTTTCTGCGGGGCAGGGGCGTATAAACATCATATTCCGGCGACAGTGGATCACCTGATTCAGCGCTCTGAATTCCTGACGGCCTACACACCCTATCAGCCGGAAATCAGCCAAGGGACCTTGCAAGCTTTGTTCGAATTTCAAACGC
>CAYZGF010000318.1:0-2447 GCA_964477595.1 uncultured Algimonas sp. | reverse complement strand
AAGGTACTCGGACTATTTTGTCTATTATCACGGGATCTATGATCTCTATCGCCGGTGTCACATTTTCCCTGACAATGGTGGCGGTCACGAATGCTGCGGCCCAGTATGGGCCACGCCTCATTGGCAATTTCATGCGCGACAAAGCTAATCAATTCACGCTCGGTGTTTTTACCTCAACTTTCATTTACGGCTTACTGATCTTACGGGTCGCACATGTTGGTGACGAAACTGTCCCGGGCGAGGCCATTCCGGAATTTGTGCCCAATATTTCCGTTCTTGTTGCGATCATGATGACGCTTCTATCTGTTGGCGTGTTAATTTATTTTGTTCACCACATTCCCGAAACGCTAAACGTTGGAAACATAACGGCGCGTATTGGACGCAGCCTGAGAGACAGACTGCGGAAGCTTGTGGGCCCTGAAAATGAGGGCCGCCCCAGGATCGACGCACATACAGATCAATATGACGTAGACAAAGCTGTTCGCGTGACGGCTGAAGACGAAGGATATGTGCAGACATTAAATCTGCCCTATCTATTAAAACTGGCCACTGAAAAAAATCTGATGATTGACCTTCAATTTCAGCCGGGAGACTTTGTCATTCACGGCGATATATTATTAGATTTTTGGAAAGAAGACGGTAGCGAGGTTCAAAATGATGTCAAAGACGATATCATTGTGAAGGCGAGAAGCGCCTATGCAATGGGGCAATCGCGCACCGTTCATCAGAACTATCTTTATCTTGCGGATGAGCTCGTAGAGGTCTTGGCCCGCGCCCTCTCTCCGGGGACCAATGATCCTTATACGGCGGTCAATTGCATTCACTGGTTCCAATCTGCCCTGAATGTGATGGTCAATAAACCTGACCCCGTCGCAGATCGATTTGACGATGATAACCGCCGACGGATCATCATGAAACCTTTGACATTTGAAAAACTGCTCCAGCTGATTGCCGGAAAAAGCCGTGCCTATGTCGCAGCCGATAAAATTGCTGCTATGGAAATGCTGTCCATGCTTGGAAAGCTTCGCGCCAAAACTCGAATTGAGACGCGCAAAAAAGCTTTGGAAATAGAAATGTCATCATTGGTAAGAGCAGCTTATGACGCCTTGCCAAGTGAGGTTGACCGCGAGGCGCTAGCGGAATTGGCAACACGTATATCCTCCGGAATTATAGACGCTCAGGCGATAGAAAAGTCCCGACATGAAGAGAGTTGGTTGGGTGGAAGCGCTTAAACCATCTCGGATTTGACCATCCCCGGCTTATCATAAAACTTCGAAACCGACGACAATTTCCAATTCTGAGACAGCGCTAGCCGGAAATTAATTTCAGGCATTTTTGTTCTTCAAGCTTTATGCCTCGCCTTGCGGTTGCTGTAAGAGATGAAAGCGTGGCGAGGCGATCCTGCTCCGATATTTCTGCCAAAGCGATAACCTCTGGATGAATATATGACGACCGGCAGACAGCAGGTGTATTATGCAATCTGGTCGCCGCCGCCTCGCAAAGAGACTTGATTGTTGGATTTTCTTTTTGGGCGGCTTTGAAAGCGGCAAGCGTTCCGTGCCATGTTCGAAATGTTTTCGCCGTAAACTCATCAGGCAAATAAGCGTTTACATCCGAGCTGTCCAAACGACTTATGCCACCTTTGTCATTTACATATTGGAATAGATGGCGACCCGGCAGGTCATCAATATGATCTAAGGTTTTTGCCAGGGTTTTGTCGCGAATGATCTTTCTGACCCGTTTTCCGCCCTTCGCTTTGAAATCAAGTTTTAGGCCGTCAGCTGTAACTTTGACATGTCGCGTGCGAAGCGTTGAAGCGCCGTAGCTCTCGCCTTCATAGCCGCGATTTCCCATTCGTAATGCGCCCTTATCAATCAACCTGATAATCGCAGCGCAGACAAACATTTTATCCGGTTTCTCACGCCTCAAATCGCGTGAGATTTTGGAGCGAATAGGTGGCAGAGCTTCTGCGAAATTGGCTAAGCTTTCAAATTTTTGATGGTCGCGAAAATCTCTCCACTTTTCGTGATAGCGATATTGTTTTCGTCCTTTCTCATCCCGACCCGTGGCTTGCAAATGACCAAACTCATCTTTGCAAATCCAGACATCTTGATAAGCTGGTGGCAGGCCAAGAGATTGAATGCGGTTTAATTCCCGCTCAAGATTGAGTATTTTCCCATCAGGGTCATAATACGAAAAATCCGTTCCGCAGAGCTGACGTGTATAACCCGGTTCAGAATCAGAGCTGTAACGTAAGATCTTTGGTAAGGTCGACATGGCTCCTGACTAACCCTCAGCTCAAGAGAATCGTTCCAACTGAGATTAATTGCGGCGCTTTCGGAACTCAGCCTGCATAAAATCGTAATTTTAGTTATCGGACGCCCACGAGGCACTTTAAAGGACACTGACACAAGGATTTAAAATGTATTGGATGATTGGATTGGCGC
>CAYZGF010000317.1:0-2457 GCA_964477595.1 uncultured Algimonas sp. | reverse complement strand
GCGCTTTGGCGTCTCCAACCGTGGTCATGATAACGGCAGCCCCTTGGTTCACCGCGTCTTTTGCGACCATGTTCTTCAGGAATGGAGAAATTAGGTTCCGATTGGTCGCACTCACTTTTGCAATTTCACCCGTGCTATAGCCCTGCGTGAACATCGCATTTGGATTCTGCGCAGCGACATCAGACATAGGCGCGATTAAATTCGCCATATAGTTTCTGTGTTCATCTACGGTCCGCCCGGCCTTTATCCGGCGGGCCGTTTCAATGAACCCGTAATAGGCCATGGCATCCATCAATCCGTGGGCGAGTTCGGTTTGGGACACGATCATCGGCCCGCTGAACAAACCGCGATCTGTCCAATCTCTGTCATGGGTTTCTGACCAATCTAAAACCGTTCCGGACCGTTGTGCCGCCCGCATATTCGCCAAGGCTTCACCGCCCGCGATCAGAGCGAATTTCACGTCTCCCGATGCCAGCGCCTGCGCGGCCTCTGCGACCAGTGTTTGTGGGGATTGCCCCCCAATCACATCATAAATCGCTGTCCTAGGATTTGCCCCAACACGCGCGGCGACAGCACGCGGAAATTTATCCGGTCCGCCAAAGGGACAGGCATAGGCCGGGGAACTGTCAGAGAAGGTCCGCACGCAAGCGAGCCAATCAATACGGGTTCCGGTCAGATCAGCATCTTCTAACGCCGCCCGTGCGGCGCGACCTGCCATGTCCGCATGGGAAGCCCCGACAGTTAAATCATCAGGGATGGCTTCGACAGATTGTCCGATGCCGACCAAAATAGCTGTGTTATCTTGCATGATGGCGGTGTGGAGAAAGCCAAATGATTTGGCAAGACGACAGAGGTGAAACTCGGTCCCGCATTTGAGCACAGTATCGCAAATTTAAATTACCGTCTTTTCAAGACTTTAGAAAATAATTCAGAAACTCCGTCCTCACTTTAGGTTTTATCCCGCATATTTAATCTGTTCTTTCGGACATTGGACAGGTGAGTGATCGTTGGCTGACTGGTCTGAGAGACGGTGTGTCTAGGTTTGTTTTGGTAACGCGAGACTGACCGGGGCCCAACCGCGAGTGCCTGACGGGGCGGAACCCCCGCAGTTAAGTAAGGCCGCCATTGGTAACGCACCGCCGCGTGGTTCAAGCAATTCGCGCAAGCGAAATGCGGGCAGCCGCGTAAACACAGATGAAAGACCTACCCCTTGGCAAGCCATCGTGGCCTGCGCCACGCGGACAGTCCTAATTATAAATGTCGGCAGACTCCTTGATGGGCTGTGAGCCTTTCCGCTTGTCTCAAACCTTGACCCTCAACCCTATGGCTCCCATTTACGCTTCATGACTGATACCTCCTTGACTCCCCGTGAAATCGTATCCGAATTGGACCGCCATATTGTGGCGCAAGCCGATGCAAAACGCGCCGTGGCGATTGCCCTGCGTAATCGGTGGCGACGTCAGCGTGTGGCGGCCGATTTGCGCAGTGAAGTCACGCCCAAAAATATCCTTATGATCGGCCCGACAGGCGTCGGTAAAACGGAAATTTCCCGTCGTCTTGCCAAGCTCGCCCAAGCGCCTTTCATCAAGATCGAAGCCACCAAATTTACGGAAGTCGGCTATGTTGGCCGCGATGTCGAACAGATCGTGCGTGACCTCGTGGAAGCCTCCATATCTTTGCTGCGGGAGGAAAAGCGGGCGCAGGTTCAGACCCAAGCTGAAGAAGCGGCAGAGAGCCGAATTATTGAGGCACTCGTCGGCGCCAGTGCTTCAGATTCCACACGCGAAAAATTCCGCCAGAAATTACTCTCCGGCGAGCTGGATGATAAAGAAGTCGAGCTGGAGCTCTCTGACACCGCTTCACCGTTCCAAGGCTTTGAAATTCCGGGACAGCCGGGATCGAGCATGGGCATGTTGGACTTGTCGTCCATGTTCGGAAAAATGGGCAAAACCAAAACCGTAAAATTACGCATTGGCGACGCGCATGGTCCGTTGCTGTCTGAGGAATCTGACAAGCTTCTGGATGATGATGCCATTAAACGCGAAGCCGTCGAGCGGGCAGAGCAAGACGGCATCGTCTTTTTGGACGAGATTGATAAGATCACGACGCGGTCAGATGCGCGCGGCGGATATGTCTCCCGCGAGGGTGTACAGCGAGACTTACTGCCGCTCATTGAAGGGACAACGGTCTCAACCAAATATGGTCCCGTAAAAACAGACCACATTCTCTTTATCGCAAGTGGTGCGTTCCATGTTGCCAAGCCGTCTGACCTGCTGCCCGAATTGCAAGGTCGTCTTCCCATTCGTGTTGAGCTGCGGGCCCTCACCGAGGCTGACTTTGTCCGCATCCTCACTGAACCTGAAGCCAGCCTCATTCGGCAATATACCGCCTTAATGGCGACAGAAGATGTCACGCTTGAATTCACAGAGGACGGGATTGCAGAAATTGCGAAACTGT
>CAYZGF010000316.1:0-2458 GCA_964477595.1 uncultured Algimonas sp. | reverse complement strand
GCCATTCGCGGCAATGAGAATTGGAGCTTCGGCGGAAGTGCGGCCCTTGGCGGTGATCAAGCCACGGGTAAAGTCCAGGTTCGGTATGAAGGGTTTTAATTAAATTCAAAAATTAAGCTATTGGAGTTTCGGCTCCAATAGCTGCGTTAAAGATCGGACCAATTCAGATCATATTTTGCGAGATATTTTTTGAGGCGGTCCGCATCATTTTTTGTTTTTCTATCCTCCCGCGAGACGGCGAATAATGTTCGTCCCGCATCGCTGAGACTATCCGATTGACGGCAGACCTGAATGGCATTGGCCAATGTAGGACGATCAAATGGGTCTATCCGACTGAGCGCAGTCTGGGTCATGACAGAGAGAAGTGTCTCCTCAAGCCTGTCACCTGAAGTTAGCCGCCATGTTTTTTTCAATCGTTCTATCTCTCGCTCGACGCTGTCCAGTTGAATGCGGGAGCCATCAGCAAAGGTGCAGAGGCGCGTGACAGACGCCGCCAGATCGCGGAAATTCGCGGCCCATCTGGCTTCTGATGAGAGCGCATAATTCAAATATGCCTTTCGTGCCTCAGCGTTAAGCGTCATTTTGCGATTATTTCGAGAGCTGAATTTTGTCAGTTCATAATTCAAATTGGGTTCAATATCCTCGCGGCGGTCTCTGAGACCGGGTAGTGTGTAACTCCACATATTTATTCGCGCGAGCAGGTCTTCTCGAAACTCACCTTTCGCCACAAGCTCAACCAAATCAGTGGTCGTACCAGCGATAAGTTGAAACTTACTTTTAACTTCTTGGTCCCCACCAACGGGATAGAATTTTTGATCTTCGAGTGCGCTAAGGATCATCGCTTGCTCATCCAGACCAAGCGCTTCGATTTCATCTAGAAAAATGAGCCCCTTATGCGCTGTTCGAAGCAAGCCTGCCCTATCTTTGATCGCGCCCGCATAGGCTCCGCGCTTATGCCCAAAGAGAGACGACATCGCCGTGTCGCCGCGCAGAGTGGCGCAATTCACGCTGACGAAATCGCCCTCAATTTGATGACGGCGTTTTTTTAACTCGAATATCCGTTTTGCGAGATGGGACTTCCCTGCCCCGGTCGGACCGGAGATCAAAACAGGATTGGTCGTCCGAATGGCGACCTGTTCAATTTCGTCAATCATCGCGTTAAAAGCCGCGTTGCGTGTTGGAATACCGGATTTCAAAAAAGACGTATCCGCTTGCCGCTCGGTCTCAAACCGGTCCGCCAATCGATCATACTTCGAAAGATCAAGATCGATAACGGAGACTTTGCCCGGCCCGGTCTTGTCCCGTTTACGCGGGGGTGAGAGCTGCAAGATTTTACCGGGGAGGTATCTCGCTTCATTTAAAAGGAAGAGGCAAATCTGCGCGACATGGGTGCCCGTCGTGATGTGGAGCAAATAGTCTTCCTCTTGCGTGTTGAACCGGTACAGATCAGTGAAATCGAAGAGGGCTTCATAGACCTCTTCCAAATCCCACGGATTCTCAATCTCCATTTCATTGATGATGACAGTCGTGTCGGGTGAAACCAGCGCGATATCCGCCCTCACCTGCTCTGCTATCGTCACATATTTCGGATCAACAAGTAGCTCAAACCGATGGATGATGAAATCATCTTGGCGGCAGAGGTCGACTGTCGGCCGCCAACGTTCCCAACGAGCCACGCCTTTCCCATTATCCAAATTGATTCCGAGAAATCCGATCGCAACATTCTTCTTCATGCATATCTATTACTATAATATTATATAAAAATGTATAAAATTATCAGGATAAAAATTGAGCTTCGGTCACTTAAACTAGTTCAATTTCGAAAACTATCATGTAAAATCAATACGATATGATTTTTCTGCACAAAACCATTTCCTAACAAGAAACTATTTTCGCATTTTCAATCTCGTTGGAAACGACGAATTAAAGGCTTTCAAATCCGTGAGGGCCGCTGACGTTCAGTCCGGAACGTCGAACATACGCGCCGCGCTCTCCCTTCACGTACGAGGGAGAGCGCGGTTTTATGATGAGCGTCAGAAGATACCAAATGGCGCGAGGAGAAGAAAAATGATACACGAAACAGAAGATGGTTTCGACGTAATGACGGCCGAAAATGGTGGTCTTGTGAAGATGTGGACGCGCGGTGTCCCGGTGGATGATCGCGCTCGCGAACAGCTTTTGCGCGCCGCTCAGATGCCATTTATCTTTAAACATGTCGCAGTGATGCCTGACGTTCACGTCGGGATTGGCGCAACCGTTGGCTCTGTCATTCCAACAAAGAATGCCATTATCCCGGCGGCTGTCGGTGTCGATATTGGCTGTGGAATGATGGCGTGTCGTACAACTCTGACAGCGACAGACCTGCCGGATAGCCTCGGGCATTTACGCTCGGCGATTGAACGGGCCGTCCCGCATGGACGCACATCGGGTCGCCGCCGTGATAAGGGCTCTTGGCATG
>CAYZGF010000315.1:0-2474 GCA_964477595.1 uncultured Algimonas sp. | reverse complement strand
TCCCTGCGGGTGAAGTCTATTGCGCGGTGGAAGCGCCAAAGGGTGAGTTCGGGGTTTATCTCGTTTCTGACGGCACGAATAAACCCTATCGCGTGAAACTCCGCGCGCCGGGCTTTGCCCATTTGGCGGCGATGGATTATCTCAATCGCGGGCATATGCTCGCCGACGTCTCTGCGATCCTGGGGTCGCTCGACATCGTGTTTGGGGAGGTCGACCGATGAGCGATCCTTTGAAAAAGACCTACAGCGACTATCTTGAATTAGGATACTCGGTTGTCGCCAGCTATTTTGCAGATGGATTTCACTTTCAGGTTTTGCAGTCCAAAAACGAGCTTTTTCAATCAACAAATGATGTTGTCATTGCGCAAATTCCTCATGACAAGGTTATTTCTGACGGCTTTGTCATGGACGGCGATGTTCAGATCACAAGGATCATGAAATGAGTGCGCGACGAATTGTAAATGGCGTTGGTGATGCGGTCAAAAAAGTTTTGACGAAGCCCATGATGCTTGACTGTGGGGAGCATGGAGCGGTTCGTGCATGTTTTGTTTGCTCACATCTTCCAGAGACAGCAATCGATGGTGTCCCGCGTGGTATGAATTGGGAGCGTCAGGTTCATAACGTCAATGCGAGTTGCGACAGTTGTAATGCTTTGATTGTAGGTAATAAAAATAATTGGTCGGATGAAATCATGAAAATGACGGGCATAGAAACAATGTGTGAAAATTGTTTGTCTTATGTTGCGAAAGTAAACGGCTTGGAGGCATTTCAGTGAGTGCGCGACGCATGGCATTGGTGCAGCCCGAGGACTATGTCTTCTCGCCTGCTGCCGAAAAAGAGATTGACGCCTGGGTTAAAAAATATCCGGCAGACCGCCAGCGGTCAGCCCTTATTCCTGCGCTCTGGATTGCCCAGAAAGATGCGGGTGGTTGGTTGCCGGAAGTCACCATGCGCACCGTCGCGGATAAGCTCGGCATGGCCTATATCCGCGTTTATGAAGTTGCGACATTCTACACCATGTTCAACCTCGCGCCTGTGGGCGAGCATTTTGTTCAGCTTTGTGGCACGACACCGTGCTGGTTGCGCGGTTCAGATGATTTGAAAGCCGTGATGGAGCGCCGCGTCGGGCCGCAAAATACGATTACGGCTGATGGTAAGCTCAGCTGGCTCGAGGTCGAATGCCTCGGCGCCTGTGCAAATGCGCCTATGGTTCAGATTTCAAACGCCGATGGCGACAGCTATTATGAAGATCTGACGGCGGAAAGCTTTGACGCATTGCTTGATAAGCTCGTGGCGGGTGAAAAGCCGGATTATGGTCCGCAAAATTCCCGTCATACGTCTGAGCCGGAAGGTGGGGCTCAGTCGCTCACAACAGATGCGATTTTCAATCAAGAATCGAAGCTGAAAGCGCTGCCTCACGCGACGCAAAAAGCCAAAATTCTCTATCACGCGGGTGGTACAAAACCCCGCGTGACAAAAGCGGCTAAGCCGAAAGCAAAACCCAAGGCCAAGCCGGATCCAAAAAAAGCGCGCGCGTCGAGCTATGGCAAAGCGTCAAAGGTTCCCGCTGCCAAGCCAAAGGTCCTGTACACAGACGGACCAACGGACGGCGCACCGGATGATTTGAAAGTCATCAAAGGTATTGGTCCCGTTTTCGAGCGAGAATTGAACGAAAAAGGCATTTATTACTATCGCCAGATCGGCGCATGGAAAGCTGCTGATGTCAAAATGATTGAAGCTGACGTTCTGACAAAGTTCCCGGGCCGCATCAAACGCGATGAGTGGGTCAAACAGGGTAAGGCCTTGGCCAAAAAGGCGGCGTCATGAAATTGAAGCTCGTCACAGCAATATTGATGACAATGGCAGCCATTGCTTGGCTGGGGTCCGCTTTAATGGTCCCGTCAGGCGCTGGATCGACGACGCGTTGGTTGATTGTCGCAGCCTTTGGCGGTCTGGCCATCTTCTACTGGGTTACGTATTTCCGTATGAAAAATTCAACATCTGGGACAGAATAAGCTATGGCTGAACTTCTCCAAGATAAAGATCGTATTTTCCAAAACCTTTATGGTCAGTATGACCGGGGGTTAGAGGGCGCGCAAAAACGTGGCGCATGGATCGGGACATCCGCCATGCTGGCGCAAGGCAGCGATTGGATTATCGATCAGGTCAAAGCCTCCGGCCTTCGCGGTCGCGGCGGTGCGGGTTTCCCGACAGGCCTGAAATGGTCCTTTATGCCTAAAGAGGTTGGTAATCGCCCACACTACCTCGTCGTCAATGCTGATGAGTCAGAGCCGGGATCATGTAAAGATCGCGATATTCTCCGCCATGATCCACATTTGCTGATCGAGGGATGCTTGGTCGCCTCATTCGCAATGCAGGCCCATGCCTGCTACATCTATCTGCGCGGTGAATATATTTTAGAGCGCAACCGTCTCCAACAAGCGATTGATGAAGCCTATGCGGCAGGCCTCGTCG
>CAYZGF010000314.1:0-2481 GCA_964477595.1 uncultured Algimonas sp. | reverse complement strand
CCAGTTCGGGCGGGTGGAGATCCCGCAGGAAGCGTTTATTGCGGCGCTTAAGATGGACGATGGCTAAAAATTTTCTCAACTGTATCCGGACATATCGCCTTCATTTTATAGGAATGTGCGGGTTCATTTTATCTGCTTGCGGTGTTGAAACCGCTCCAAGCATAGAAACGAAGGAGACGCTGGCACCCACCCGGATTGACTTTACCTATCCTAATAATTGGCGCGCGCCCGAACTCACCCATTCCGATTACAAGATGCAGTCTGGAAATTATCCTTGTCCAACTCAAGAAGACGGCTACCGTTATGTCGACCCATTGCCTGTTATCCGAGGCTTAGCGAAAAACCATCCCGTAGTCATGTTGAACGAGTCGCACAATAAACCCCTTCACCGTGTATTCGCCCTCATTTTATCACAGGACCTAGAAGAGATTGGATATTCGCATTTTGGGTCAGAGTTATTTGGCGCAAACCAGACGGCTTGGCTAAACGCGGAAACGGGACTACGCGGCACGTCATATTTATCTGAAAAATGGCTGGCGCCGACCTATTGGTCGGATCCAACATTTGGACAAATTACGGAAAGTTTGTCAAAATCCGATTTGACGCTTTTCTCCTATGAAGAAGGTGCATACTCTCCGCCGCCGGGCGCGGCCAGTGCTATTGATCACCGCGAAGTCACACAGGCCAAAAACATCATCGAATACATACGCGCGAAACCTAATGACAAAGTCATAGTTTATGCGGGATATCACCATATCAAAGAGCATAACGAAGGCCGCAATATTGTCTGGATGGCAGAGCATTTTTCCAAATTAAGCGGCATCAACCCTCTCACTGTCAGTCAAACCGACTGCGTTGGAGCTGAGGAGTTTGATGATTTCACATTGGGTTACGGCCTTCTGGTTCATGAGGATGGAACACCTGTATCACGAAATGGATACGACCTGATTTTAGCAGCGCCAGCTCCAAAGACTTACAAGGAAAGACCGCTCTGGTTACGGGACAATCTTGACCGCAAATTTATCGACGTCCCAAGTGAAGCCAAATTTGACGGGCCAACGGATTTCACGCTTATTACTGCGAGGGAAAAAAACCGGCCAGAAACAGCGCCGCCAGAGGATAGAATTTACCGCGCTCCACTGTCAGAAAAGGTATTAGCGTTGCGTTCAGGTGAGTATATTTTAACCGTTTCAGATAGGCATAAAACGGTCCTTGTTAGCGTGAGCCTAAAAGTAGATTAAGGTAGAAATAGCCCCCACCTTAACCCCAATATATTTTTCCTCGAAAACTCTCCATGACCCAGACCTATCCCATCACAATAACCCGCAATCGCGGCTGGTACGGCAAGGTCCGTTCTCTGGCTCTCTTTGCCAAAACGCCGCGCGGGAGAGTTCGCCTTGGCAAAGTCGCGTCGGGCAAATCCGTTACCGTCAATGTCCCGCAAGATGCCACCCAAATCTACGGCAAGATGGATTGGTGTAAATCGGTTCCGATGGACCTGACCTTTGTGAGCGAGGGCGACACGGTTTACGCCAATCTCTGGTTCACGCTAAACCCGTTCCGTTTAATGGGGATACCCACCATGCCATGCCGATTTGAGAGCGTGCCGCGATAACCCTAAGGCCGCATCGCTGCATTTAATTATCTGTTCGAGCGATAGGCGGGCGAGCTATTTGAGAAGCTGACGGTCTGCGCCCTTGTCTGCGCGAGTTGTCCGTAAATATATGTTTTCATTTCGCGGTCTGTGATGGTTCCGTCCCGATCTAAATCTGATAGAACGAAATAGCTTTCGATGGGTAGCCAATCTGTTGGTTTGGCCTTTTGATAAAGCGATCGACTGTAAAGCACAGACTCTTGGAATGACACACGGCCATCTTGATTTTCATCTGCCTCAAATAAATCTGCGAGGGATATCGTTTTTTGATCCCATTGTGGCGCGTTGCGAACCGCATGCATTTCGCTTTGCGTGATATCTAAATCACCATTGAGATCGAAGGCCAACACATTGGCGAGAAATTGTCCCCTCACCGCTGCGGCTTGAAGGCGGAGATGCTCTTCCATACGGTCCAAGGTGACAGGACCGGACTTAGCGAAATCTTGATACGCCGTTAGAAATTGCGCGGCAGAGCTTTGCGGAGTTTCCATAAAATCAGCGCGATAATCATCTGAGAGGGACATGGGTAAATCCGGCGTCGCGATAGGCCGATATTCGGCGGCGGGTTGGCATGCGATGACGCCGAAACCACAAAGCAGACTGAGAGATATTAGATTTATGCGCATAACTTATAGTTGTATATTATGCTTAATAACTCACTAATGCGGTATATTGGAGTTATGTAGACCGTTATAGGCAATTGTTCTTTGGCGAAGAAAATGTTCAAGGGGGGCGATCCAGATTTGAAGGCTCTAACCTCAGAAAGCCACGCCATGTCAGAATTTCAAACCGGAACGGTTGTCCGCCTCAAATCCGGCAGTCCAAAG
>CAYZGF010000313.1:0-2494 GCA_964477595.1 uncultured Algimonas sp. | reverse complement strand
TGATTTTCGTATCCAGCTCATCCTTTATGCCGTCACGAAGATCGATACGCATGAAATCTGTTCCTTTGAAGTTGAGTTCGTCTGTTTTGGGCCAAACCAAAATCCGTCTTATAAACCGCATAGGCGGAATAGATCATATCACCAAGAGTTGGTTCGTTTTCAGCTGTAACCAAAATTGAAAAAAACGGCGCGCCGGTTTCACCGCGCGCCGTTGTGGTTTTAGGTCGCCACCTCTCGGACAACATTATGTGCTTCCCAATCCTGCGGCGGCTCTAATTTACGGATCAAACCGATAAGAGCTTTCGGAGGAATGGCGCAGTCGCGATTTTGGTTCTGGAAGAACAAACGTTCAATGGATGGCTCCAGATAGATAATTTCCACTTCCGCATTATAATCACGCAAAAGCTTCAGGCTTTTCTCTCTGAGTTGACGGCTGATATTTGTCGCATTCCAAACAAAGTCCTGACCTGCACGCAGATACTCGCGGGCTCGCTCTCTTGCCGCTTGTATAACTTGGCCTTGATTGCCCGTAGACGGCGCGCCCAAATCTTCACGCAACTTATCCAAACTCACCATCGGCAGATCAGGACGATAGGTGTTAATCCATCTGTCCTTCCCCGCACCCGGAAGACCGGACATAACCGTGACTTTACAGCGAAAATCCTCGAACTCTCTATAGTATGGATCGCGATCCGGCTTTTCGAAGAAAGCAACGCGGCTGGCGGCATTCGCAAAAACAAAGGGCCGGGTATAGCACTCTGCCTCTTTGAACAGCTCCCGCGCCAAAGCGATATTATCCAACACACCTTGTTGATCCGCACAGATGCGGCCCAGCGTATCGGCCTGCGCATGAAGGCACAAATGGTCCGGACGACACCGCCAGGAAGAAACTATCGCTTGGCGCTTGGCCGTCTCTTTTTCAATCAACCAAAACGGCACAAGATGTTCCGTTATGAGTCCGCAAAGCGCCTCGCGCCAAGCAAATGGAGCTCCGATTTCCCAGAGCATTTGCCTAGCCATAAGCGAGCCGACGCGCGCATGGTTTCGTGCGGAAATACGTCCGCCCTCTTCCTTTCGCGTTGTCGCAGGCTTGCCAATATCGTGCAAAATCGCAGTCCAGAACAAAAGGCTCTGCGACTCCAAATCCAGGTCACGCCATTCCGGCAAACCGACTAAAGCTTCGGTCACCATACGGGTGTGCAAACCCACATCGCCCTCGGCATGATGGACCGGGTCTTGCGGACACTTATCCAAAGCAGATAATTCCGGCCAAAGTGGCCAAATCTTGGTCCAATCAACTGACCAATCCGGCGCAGCCGGAACCAAGGACAGCAAAGTGTCAAATGTAATTTTAGACTGTCTCATCATAGGCTCCTTTCACGCCAAGGGTTGGGGCGAAGATATCAACACCCGCCACCAATTTATTTGGTAGGATTGGACGCTCATGCCAGTGACTGTCACCGTCCAAAATGGCTTGCACGAAATCTGCGCGTACATATTTGAACCGACCCAGAACCGCGCCTTGGTCTTCCTGCTTAATGTAAAGACCTTCCGCCAAATCACTGTCTTCTGTTTGCTTCTCAACAAACTCCATCCGACTTCCGGATTGAATGGCAGCCTCTGTCAGCGCATCCCGCCAAGTCGAGGTCTTATATAAAGAGGGTCGCACCAAATCTGTCAGAGCGTTGACTGATTCAAAACGATCCTCTTTTAAAACCGGAACCGGCAAAATGGGTAATCCCTTCAACAGATCACGTCGCCGCGCTGTCGAGAGAAACATAGCTGTTTCTTGGTCCAGAATATCGAACTCCATAAAATAATGCGGCAACGCATCATAAAAAACGGTGTGTTTGGCATAGAGCCACTCACCATACATGATGTAACGGTCGCCCAGCACGGCTTGAAACGCTTTTGCGTGACAGGCCGCCCAGGATTTCAACAATGCAAAATGCCGCTCCCGGCCACCACCCGTGAGGAAGTGACCCCGGCTTTGCAAACGCAACGCGCCTTTATGGAAGGAGATTGCACAATTTGCGCCATCCACTTTTTCTTCGACAACCAGCCTTTGACCTTTAAGATCCGCAAAGGCTTGATCATCTGCGCCGTCGCCATATTGCAGGCGCGAGCCCTCAATATGCCGCGTGCGCGGATATTTAAAAATTTTCATGATTTTGTCTCATCAAGATTAGACATATGGGGCCTAAGCCAAACATAAATCTAATAAATATAGAGGTAGAATTTGCCGTGCCACTGGCAAATATCCGCTAATGATGTGGGTCTTGATGCTACATGATATCCTCGAATTAGACGCGGCCTATATTGGCCGATCTAATTTTTAGCAAGGTTTAATTTAAACACGCGGTCCCGTCCACTCATCCCGAGCACCCTCCTTTACCACATCCATATTCGCACCCTCCGTCGGGCGAATGGGAATAGGAGTTGGGTCTACGCTGTCTAAGCAGAAAACATTCACGCCGTAATGATCCGGCGCAGC
>CAYZGF010000312.1:0-2495 GCA_964477595.1 uncultured Algimonas sp. | reverse complement strand
TTTTGTCCCCTCCCAGGCGAATCGCAGTCCCGGAAAACGCCGAGATATAGTTAATGGAACCTCTGGAGTAGGGCCTTTCCGTAAATCAAGTGTTAACGACATTAACCTCTTTGTTAGGAAGTTGCAGAGAGCGCATTTCAGACTCGGTTCCGAAACGACCTTAAGAATTGGGCAACTTCCGCTTCACACCTGCTTAACCACGCTCTTTCACCGAACCGTAAACTTAATGACGTATGACAGTCTTCGAATGGCGAGACAGGGTCACGGGGAAAACTCCGGTCCAAGTCTCCAAGAGTGAGAACGACAGGTATTAGGTGATACCTTTTAGGGTGGAGAAAAAAATGGCGCATTCAAGTGAACGGAATATCGCACGCACGCGGTTCCAGATTGAAGACCTACAGAAGCGCGTCGCGGTGTTAGAAGCAACTCGTGAAGACCTTGAACGTCAAATCCGCAAACTCAACGAGAGTGTCCCGGAAGATGAAGTCGATGCCAATGCGCAAAAAGACGGCTATGTTGCTTATGGCAGCTACGCCCAATCCGTCATTGCCCGGAAAGAAAACCTCCGTCGTACCCTGAGTGATATTGGTGCGCAGAGCGGTCAATTGGCCGATCAGTTGAAAGTCTCTTTGGATGCACTCGATAGTTTCGAACGGATCAAGGCGCGCCGTATGGCGGCTAAAGCCGAAAAGGCGATGGCACGAAAAGCTGGCTAACAGCTCCAGAATAAGTGGGAAGAGAAAGCGGTTCTTTTTAGAGCCGCTTTTTTTATGCCCTTTTCTCTTCGCCCAATTCCATAAAATGATCGGCCAATGTGCCGTGGATGACGACAGAGAGAAGGATTGTCAGTCCCGCAATGCGCCAGACGGCATCGATGCCTTCAATATCCGCATGGCTTTGCGCATAGGCGATATAGAAGATAGACCCCATACCGCGAATGCCAAAGAAACTCACCTTTAATCTGTCCCGCCAATTCCCGCAGGTTCGTATCATTGAAACAAATGCAATCACGGGGCGGACAATGAATATGATGGCGAGCGCAATTGCCAGGTCAGTCCACGTCCATTGCGACCATAATTCCGCGGCGATATATGCGCCAAACCACAGCAATAAGATCGCCATTAATACGGCCTCAATCTGATCGGCCGAATTATGCGCCATATGTTCATAGGGTTCAGCGCTCGTATTTTGTGCAAAGACTAAGCCTGCACGCGCTGCGACGAAAACCGACAGGAAGCCATATCCATTGACGAATTCGGCAAAGCCGTAAGCAATAAATGTGGCGGATAATAAGACGATAACGGGATTGCCGCGTTCATTTGTGGCGTCGCCAAGCGGTCCGAAGAGCACTTTCGTTGTGAGCCACCCACAGGCAATGCCCACCAATATGCCGGCTACCGTTCGGTAAAAAGCGTCATAAAGCACCCAACGCGTCCAATCAAAATCACTGACGCTCACGACACCTGCCAGGCCAATGGCCAGCCAGACAAAGGGAAAGGCGAGGCCGTCATTTAATCCAGCCTCTGACGTTAGCGCAACACGTGCACCGTCCTGCTTCCTCCCGGGTCCGCCAACTTGGACGGCCCGCGCCAAGACCGGGTCGGTTGGGGCCAGCGCTGCCCCCAGCAGCACAGAGGCGGCAATTCCAAGGCCTGCGATCTGCCAACCCAGCAGGAATATAGCCGCAATTGTCAGCGGCATGGCAATGCCGATGAGGCACCAACTCGGGATCCACCGTCGCCAATTTGTGCCTACATCAATGGCAAGCCCGGCACCGGCCAAGCTGATAATAACAATAATTTCCGAGACCCGCTCAATGACAAGAACGGCCAAATCTCCACTCGAGGGGGTGAGCAGCGGGAGACCGATACCGGCCATCAGCATCCCGACCAAAATATAGAGAACGGGAATATTGACGAAGCGCCTATTTTTAAACGCAGGACGCACTGACATCACCAGCAGGGAGAGGCCGATTAGCGAGTAATAAAACGCGCCCTTATTTTCGAGAATAATTTGATCCATTTCGCTGCCTCATGCGTTGCAGGATTAACCACTCAACGTAAAGGGAGTTCCAAATGGTTGATAATCATGCCGCGCGCACATCCGAACAACCGTCCGAAATCGGAGAAAAACACAGCTGGGTCAGCAAATTCGTGATCTTTGGTGTTCTCGCCGCGATCATTGCTGTTCTGGTCTTGCTGGCTTAACCCTCTTCGCCCTCAACCCATTCATAGAGATCGGAAAAGCCTGACCCGTCAGCGATTTGTTCCCAATCCGTGGCGGGTTCAGACAGGGGTTGCATAACGAAAAATGCCGCCATGACGGCCATCGCCGCAACGCCGGTTATCGCATACCAAGGCCGGCGTGACGCGGTGTCATTGGCGGGTTCGGCAGTTTCCGCCGCCATAAGAATGCGTGAGGATAGATCGCCGCGAACGGTTGGAGCCATATTTTCATTTAGGAGTGTGTCGAGGTCTTTCATCGTCTCAAACTCT
>CAYZGF010000311.1:0-2508 GCA_964477595.1 uncultured Algimonas sp. | reverse complement strand
TCTGTAAAACACTTTTCCCCTTCTGGTATCCATCAGAAGATCAACTCTGCGGGCACGTCCTGCTTGTTATGAAATATCGGTTGATCACCCTTGTATGGATGACGGTCAACGGGAGCTTCCGCTCATCCGCTAATATTTGGACCGCTCACCGTGAGGGCGGCGGGCATTTTCAAGAATGCGTCGCTTGATCTGGGCAAGTGTGAAGCCAATGGATTTGCGTTTGAACAATACGGGGTCAACAGCAGAGAGTTCATAGCGATAGGCGTCTTCATGCTTTGTCATCAAGTCCTTATGAAGCGAGCGGATCATGATCATGTGCCCGCCCCGAACGAGGACAAAGTAAAAGGCAAAAAACCCAACAATGGTCGCATTGTGATCCCGAAACCGCGGCGCATCGGAAATCAGGGAGAAGCCATATAGAAAGACAAGCAGCACCAACATGGTCGGCAGCACAATACGCTGCAGCCAGACCCGCAGGCAAAGGTGGTTCGAAATGAGAGCTTCGGGCGTCATCTATCACCACATAGGGCAATTTCGGAGCGTTGGATATGAGGCAATTTGGCGTGATACACTGACCGTTGACCCTTGACGATTGCGGGCGGGCCTGAAAAGAGCCGCGCGACTTTAAAAATTATAATTTCGGAGTCCCGTTATGGGTTTCAAATGCGGTATTGTCGGTCTGCCAAATGTTGGCAAATCCACCTTGTTTAATGCGTTGACAAAAACGGCCAATGCGCAAGCGGCGAATTATCCCTTCTGTACGATTGAACCTAATGTTGGCGACGTGGCCGTGCCGGAACACCGTCTGGACACAATTGCGGAAATCGGCAAATCCGCGCAACGCATCCCCGCCCGAATGAATTTTGTAGATATTGCGGGCCTCGTTAAAGGCGCATCGCAAGGCGAAGGCATGGGCAATCAGTTCCTAGCCAATATACGCGAAACAGATGCGATCATCTATGTGCTGCGTTGTTTTGAGGATGATGACATCACCCATGTTGATGGTCGCATTGATCCAATGTCTGATTTTGAGACGATTGAGACAGAACTGATGCTGGCCGATCTGGAAAGCCTGGAGAAACGCAAGCCGGGTCTGGAAAAGAAGATAAAGCAAAAGGACGCGGATGCGCTGCAAACGATGCGTTTGATCGACGTTGCGATTGCGGCATTGGAAGACGGCAAACCTGCACGCACAGCCGATATTGATGAAGACGACAAAAAAGCTTGGAAAATGCTCCAACTCCTCACATCCAAGCCCGTCCTCTATGTGGCCAATGTGGATGAGGAGAGCGCTGCAGATGGGAATGATTTCTCCGCCAAAGTCCTCGCCCACGCTGAATCCGAAGGTGCGCAAGCTGTTGTGATTTCCGCACAAATCGAATCTGAAATGGCGCTCTTGGATGATGAAGAACAAGCCGAATATTTGGGCGCAATTGGCTTGACAGAGCCGGGCCTCAACCGCCTGATCCGGGCGGGATACGCCCTTCTCGGCCTGAAGACTTATTTCACTGTTGGGCCAAAAGAAGCCCGGGCTTGGACATTCCGCGACGGTTGGACCGCTCCAAAATGTGCAGGCGTCATTCACGGAGATTTCGAAAAAGGCTTCATCCGCGCCGAGACGACAGCTTATGAGGATTATGTCACTAACAATGGCGAACAAGGCGCGAAAGAAGCCGGAAAAGTCCGCCAAGAGGGCAAAGACTATATCGTCAAAGACGGCGACATCATGCTGTTCAAATTCAATGTCTAAAATGTGAACAGTCGCGTTTAGGCGAATTTAACGACTCATAATGGACACTCCGTCTTAGATTAATCGGAGCCTTATCCATGCGTAAAATTTTAATTGCAGGCCTAGTTGTCGCCCTTGCCTCGCCGGCTTTTGCGAAAGACTCCGGCGACGCGGCCTTTGAGCTGCTCTCACAATACACCGCCGAGAAACAGCGTCCTAACTATATCAAACTGCAAAGCTCAATCGATATGGCGGATGCGATGGCGATTGATGCTAAAATCTCTGAAATTTACGGTACGCCCGAAGTCAGTCGCGACGGACTGAAAGTCTGGGAAGTTGAGAACACCAGCGGAAAAGGCGGCAAAACAACCACAATCATGTGTGGGCCGGACGGAAATGGAGGTATATTCATCTCCGCAGATCGCCGCGGGAAAGCAAATCAAAAAGCCGCGAAGGGTGAGGAAAAGCTGGCCCGTCGCGCTCAACGCAAAGCTGACCGTAAGGCCGAAGCTAAAGCTAAACGCCAGATGAACAGGCAGGAGCGCGACTGAGCCGAGCTGCAAATCTTAAGACTTTCACAAGCTAACGGCTGGTAAACTCACGTGGCGTGTCGTCGTGGGGATGTGCGCAGCTATGGGACCCTCAAATATGCAAGCAATTCGCAGCATATGGTTATGGATAACGGGACTGATTTTCTGTCTCGCGCTGCCCGTATCCGCGCAGGCGCAATCCTTCTTGAATACAACAGTCGGCGCTATCAATGACAACACCTTCTGCGC
>CAYZGF010000310.1:0-2522 GCA_964477595.1 uncultured Algimonas sp. | reverse complement strand
CAAAGCACACCGTGAACAGCAAAAGAAAATCACGAAAATTCATAAGCGCTCTAAGGCGATATCGCCTGCGGAAGTCAATGCCGGTCTAAGCTAGAGATCCCGTCTGGGCCGCCATCTCCGACGCCCATTTCCGGTAGGCGATGATCGCATGCACCCAATAGGCCGCATAGAGCACAGAGGTCAGATATAAACCGCGACTGAGGAAAAGCGGGACCGCGATTGTATTGACCAACAGCCAGAATCCCCAATTTTCAATCTTCCGGTTCATGAGCAGGATCTGTCCGATCACGCTGCCGACCAAGAGCGCCGTATCCCATCCCGGCGCATAGGCATCCGTAAATCTATGGAGTAATCCGGCATAGGTACCCCCAACCACAAGTCCGACGCTGACCGCAATAACCAACGTCGAGGGTTTCGTTCGCGTTATAGGAAGTTCCGCTTTTGCCCGGCCACCCGTCCATTGATACCAACCAATCAGCCCCGTTATCACAAAGAAGACTTGCAAGGTGACATCGGCATAAAGTTTAGCGCCGTAAAACAAAAATCCAAACAGAGTCACCCCAATAATCCCCACCCACCACGTATGGACGCTATTCCGGCCCGCCAAAAATATGGCGAAGGCCGTTATAATATTCGCGGAGATTTCCAATAGGCTCATATGGGCTGCTCTCATCATCAGGATGTGTCCACCATCGCGCATAAACGACTTTACATGCAAGTCGTGGTTTGGGCGAGCAGCTTACCTTGAGGCGTTTCGAATTCTTAACTATATTTTCTTAACGCCACTGAATGTCGACCGCACCTCTCCAAACTCAATCTTTTCACGTCATCGCCAGTACCGGCCGGACAGCGACAACCTATATAACGCAGGCCCTGTCCTCATTACCGGATGTGACGGCCCTTCACGAAGGCCACAAATGGGATGCGTCTGAAAAAATACCCTCTCTCCCCCTTATCAATCTTGAAAACGCCCAATGCTACAAAAGCCCGGAAAAGGCTGTTTCCATTGTTCAAAACAAACGAAATGCGGAAATTATAAGGGATGCCATTTCAAAGCTTGACGTAAAGACACTCATTGATGTCGCCTATTATTACCCAACGCTCATCCAAGCTTTGCTGGAAACCCATAGCTCACTACATGTGGTCGGGATCATTCGAGACTGCGAGAGCTTTGTAAGATCGGCCGCGCGCGTAACGGGTGAAGATATCATGGCCGTAGGTTGGCCGGATCCTGAAAAACCGCTGAGCCCAAGAGAAAAATTTATCGGCATGGGCCGGATAAAGCCGAGAAAGACTGATCCGGAATTCAGCCTATGGACGTCATGGGGGACGATTGAACGTAATATTTGGCTGTGGCGGGAAACAAATGCCTTGATGCTAAAAGCTAAAGATAACTTTCCAGATCGGGTACAACTCCTCTCTTTCGAAACGCTTAAAACTGACCCAGCAGGGTTTTGGACAACGCTAGTTGGCGCATTTAATCTTTCTGTTTCAAACGCGGACATTCAAGAATTATCAAGGTTTATAGGTGATAAAAACCGCAAATCCTCTGGCTATCAAATTCCACCCGCAGACGGTTGGACTGAGGACCAAAGGGATATGTTAAAACATGCAAAGCTGCGTATCCAATCCATGTGGAGTCGGTAAATTGGCCAATCTCGAAACTGAAATCTGCCACGTTGTCAATCAAGCGCTTTGTGAGAACCTATCCCGCGAGGCCCTGTCTTCCCCAATCACAGCAGACGCATCTATGGCGACGGTCGCCGAATGGGACTCTCTTTCCTTCGTCAATGTGTTTCTATCCGTTTCGGCTCATTTCGAATTGGATGTGGAAGAGGATGACGCCATATATTTCCAATCTGTTCAAGGCATTCGCGAACTGATTGAGGAAATTCGCGAGTCCTGACAGATGGAATTCAGAACTCGAATTTTCGAGACGATTAGAACGGCTCCATCTGATCAAAATGTATTTGAAGCGCCAAAACACAAGGCCCTTCCCGCCGTCACATATGGCCAATTAAATCAATTTCTGTCAGCCATAGATCAAAGCATCATTGCCTCGGCCAATGTGATTGGCATCTACGCAAACCGAACGCCGGAAGCCTATTTGAGTGTGATGGCGGCGTTTTGGCTTGGAAAGACATTCGTCCCGTTAAACCCTAAATTTCCGGAGTCTAAACTCCGCAGAATTGTAGAGCTATCCGGCATCGACCTCATACTCGCGTCAGGTCCTGTTACGAAAGTTCCTGATTTGGGTGCGCCTGTGCATAGTGTCTCAGACGTATTCTCAGAAAGTTTGCAACAGACAATAGCTCCGCATTTTAATCAGGTTGCAATCAAAGACTCTGACTTTGTGTATCACCTCTTTACCAGCGGATCGACGGGCGACCCCAAGGGTGTGCCGATTAGCTATAGTAACCTCCATAATTATGTGACGGGCATTTCAGACCTCGTTGAATTCGGAAAGGGGAAACGTTTCAGTCAGCTCTTTGATTTGAGCTTTGATCTGTCCATG
The DNA here is from genome assembly GCA_964477595.1 of uncultured Algimonas sp. Classification (GTDB taxonomy): domain Bacteria; phylum Pseudomonadota; class Alphaproteobacteria; order Caulobacterales; family Maricaulaceae; genus Litorimonas. The sequence goes on along the minus strand of CAYZGF010000310.1, from coordinate 7 downwards.
CATGATA
>CAYZGF010000309.1:0-2551 GCA_964477595.1 uncultured Algimonas sp. | reverse complement strand
GAAACGGCCAGTCATAAACCCCAGAGTTAGCCCGCTTGGAACTACTGGTCGGCTCTCGTTCCCAAAGCCCCGGCACAGTCCACGCTCTCACACGCAGATGCTCAAACCCATCGTCTCCCAGACCGGATAGTGAGCGCTAACCTGTCCCGTGTCTGAAAGAACATTTCCAATATATCACAGCTTTGGAAAGTGAGGATTATTCTTTTTTGAAATGAGGATAGAGTTTTGGAAATACGCGTGAAAGGTAAGAAAACTGCAAGTAAATATGTGGATGCGGGATTTTTGAGATGAGGATGTATGTGTGGATAGGACTGCCTCCCCCCTCATTAGGGGGAGGAAAGTCAAACCACCCGTCTATCCCGACACGCTTCATACACATGGCAATCCGTACTGTGGTCGTTGATCATACCGACGGCTTGCATGAAGGCATAAATGATGACGGGGCCGACAAATTTGAAGCCGCGTTTTTTTAGGTCTTTGGACATGGCTTCTGACTCTGCGGATTTGACGGGCGCGTCTTTGAATTTCTCCCACGCATTTTGGATGGGCGCGCCACCAACAAAATCCCAGAGATAGTCACTGAAATCCACACCTTCATCCCGCATTTTCAGATAGATTTGCGCATTCGTGATCGTCGCATTCACTTTCAGCTTGGATCGAATAATCCCGGGATTGTCGAGCAGTCGCAGGCGGTCTGCATCCGTGTAATACGCAACGATATCGGGATCGAACCCGTCATAGGCTTTCAGCAAATTATCGCGTTTGCGCAGGATGGTAATCCAAGACAGTCCCGCTTGCTGCCCGTCCTGTATCAGCTTGGAAAACAGCGCTTTGGGATCGCGAATAGGTCGCCCCCATTCTGTATCATGGTAATAACAGTAAAGCCGATCCCCGGGGGGCACCCATCCGCAGCGCGGCACATCGGGATGGTCGTAATCTTGCGGAACTTGGGTTTGGATGTTCATTGCGCCGTCCTAGTGGGGCTTATTTCGGTATATTCAGACGTTCCGGATGCGCCCGATCCGTTCAGCCATCGCCAGTTCATTTTGATATTTATTTCCCCTGTTTCGGCAAACTCAAAAAAGGCATTTGCTTCTCCAGCTTCAAGGCTGCCGTCCTCAGCACGACAATGATAAATCAACCTTGCATTTTCACGGTCAATGAAAGCCCCAATTAAATGGCCGTCCGAAAAACCTTCACCTGCATAATGCGCATGAAAATTTTGCTCATCTTGTGCAAAGGTAAAAACGGCATCAGACGAGACGCGGCCCTCAGCCGAATTTTTAACCGGGCTAAACTGACGTCCGTCTAAATCAAATGTCATAGATACTTCTCCATCCCGATATTGGCGCGGGCATAGACGGGATGCGGGCCTTCATGGTTCACGACCCAGCCATTGCGGGCATAAAGCCGAAGGGCGGCAGCATTTTTCGTATTTGAGAGCAAGAAGAGATAATCGAGGCCGAGTTCATCTTTTGCATATGACTCGACTGCCGTCATGATATGCTGTCCAACGCCATTGCCACGAAAAGCGCTGTCCACAGCCATCTTCGTCAACTCATATCGCCCATCTTCATGTTTTTTCAGTGCGCACGCTCCCGCAACTTGTCCGTCTATATGCGCGGAGAAAACATGATTGCCGTTTTGCGTGTAAATCTCCGGGTGCGCGACCATAAGCTTGTCGCTCTCTTCCAAATAATGGAGGTCCTCAATCCATTCGGCATTCAACGCCGCAAAGCGAGGCAGGGCGGACGGGTCGTTACGGCGGATTTCCATGGGGGTATGTGGCGCAACTGCGTCAATTCCGTCAACGTCAAATCCTGTCATGACACAAATGACAGAATGTCGGACGGGATTGTCTTTGACCCCAGCGCTCCACTCCGCTCTTTTGGCGAGAGGAGGACAGAATGAAAAAGACCGAAAAAATCGAAGTGCGTGTCAGCTATGAGGAAAAAGAGCGGCTGACTGAGCTGGCAGAGCAACGCAATCAGAATATCAGCGAGCTGATACGTGACCGTATGGCCGGAAACTATACCGTGCCGGCGCAGACCATATCGCGCGATATTATGTGGAACCGGGGCATATCGATTGTCGCACTTGTGCTGGGATTGATCGCATTCCTTTGGACACTGATTGGGCTGATGGCACAGGAGCGGACCGTCGCTTCGCCAATTTTGTCTACGGTGCAGATGACAGAGGCAGAGGAATTCTTTCCATCGCTCGAAACCAAAATTGCGCATCGCGACGGTTTCATGAAAAGCTACACAATCCAGACGAAGGCGGCGAGTTACCGCACGTCGCATGCCGTTGAGGAGGCGGGCGACGTGTTTCAGCTGAAAGTAGATTTGTGCCGCATAGAGGGCCAGGACTGCGTGGCGCTGGAAAGCAAATTGCTGATATTGTCTCCGCCAAGTGAATATGCACGTCAAAGCACGGCCGTGTTTTTCGACCAAACGCAGCCCGTTTTTAAGGTGACGGCATTTCCTCAACCGTTACCAAGACAGGAAAAGGGCGACTCTTAAATATCCTCGCCCGTGACGCTGCGCATGAC
>CAYZGF010000308.1:0-2563 GCA_964477595.1 uncultured Algimonas sp. | reverse complement strand
GGCGGGGCCAAACAGCGCAACAAATAATCCGGCCAGCGCCAGCGTCACGGCATAGACTTGTAAGACATCATTATGGAGCGACCAGAAGCTCTTGCCCTTCCGTTCCAACCGCGCCTTTTCGTAACTGATCCCGCGTTTGAATGTACCTGATAATTCCCGGATCATAAAAGCGTAAAAGCTTTCGCCCATGCGCGAACTGGCGGGATCTTCGGGTGTCGCCACCCAGGTATGATGCCCCTTATTATGCTCGATATTAAAGTGCCCATAGCCCATAATCATATTACCGATTTTGGCGGACAGACGGTCGAGCTTGTCAGCTTTGTGGCCCAGCTCATGCGTCATGGTCATGACGCCGCCGCTATTGGACCCAACACCGATGATGAGGGCCAAGACCGCCCACCACGGCAAGTCCTGCGTCCCGACAAAAACCACGAAGGCGAGGAAGAGCGCGATCGCGACATAGACCATCGTATGCACGGTGATGCGGTAATAGCGGTCTGCACTCATCGCGCTGACGACTTCTTCCGGCGGATTATGCGGGTCTTCCCCCATGAGGGCGTCCATGATGGGCGTGAAGATGTAAAAGAAGAGGAGCGGGATAAGCGTCACAATCGGGTTCTTATCGAGCGCAAAATAGAGCCAGATCGACGACAGCGAGACGAGCGGCGAAATGATAATGAGCCAATACATGTGGCGTTTACGGTCAGTATAGATGATTTCCGTGCCGTTATCGGCTGTGCCTGCGAAACTGGTCATGCGGCGGCTCCCTCTTCCAAATCTTGAAACGGAATGCACAATTCAGCCATGGGCGTCAGGGCATCCAAAATAAGTGTGACTTTTTCGACGACATAGGGTCCGTCAATTGAATAAAAAACGCGTCGTCCGACTTTTCGGGATTTTGTGATCCGCGCTTGCTCTAATGTATTGAGGTGTCGGGACACGACAGAGCGGTCCTGCGACAGTCCCGCGGCAATGGTTCCGACATCTGATGTGCCGAGTAGAATCAATTTTTTGACGATCTGTACGCGCGTCGTATCGGTCAGCGCCTTGAGAAAACGCGTATCCAACACGCCAATTGCGGCATCGGCCATCGCTTTATGTTCGGGTGACTCAACTCGGTTATCTTGTTTCATATGGGCATATGTGCACATGAATGCACATATATAAAGCTCCATTTGTGCATATCACCTCATACAATGATGAATTTGCCAAGAAAGCCACGTCGCTCTACCGTCTCCCAAAAAGGGGAATAAGATGGTTCAGGATATTACCGCATCCATAGAAGCGTGCGCGGCGCATTATGGTGATGAGGCGGAGGAGGTACGCGCCTATCTAACTGAAGGTCAGGCGAAGGCCTTGGCCCTGCCCAATCGCGGCCCCCTTAAATTCGACGCGGACGGCAATATCCATCCGGATATTCTGTCTGCCTATCATGAATATGGTTTTTTCATTTTCGAGAACGCGATTAGCGCCGAAGAACTTTCGGAATTACAGCTCGACTTGGAAACCATGCGCGAGCGTTTTCCGATCCATATGGGCGCGGACGTGGATGCAAAAGGCCGCCCTGCCCTTGGCTCAACGAATAAAGCGATGGCGCTGCAATGGGCGCGGCCTTTATCCGACCCGCTGGGCGGGACAGAGCTCGCCAATGGACGGCATCAGGTGAAATTGTTTGAGCCCAAAGCCAAGTCAGACGCGCCCGCTGCGTCTCCCTTTTATCTCGCAGGCTCTCTGCAATTTTCACCCGCCTGCTTGCGGCTCTATGCCCATCCGGGATTATTGAAGATGGCCGAAGCCGTGAATGGCGAAGACTTTACCCCTTTCCATGAGGGCCTGTTTATCAAAGATGCAGGCCTCGGCGCGGCGGTCTCTTGGCATCAGGATGGCGACACACATTGGGAGAGTGACGAGTTTGACGAAGACATCCACGGCTTCAATTTTATGGGCCAGATTTACGGCAGCACAGCCGTCAATGGCGTCTGGGTCGTGCCGGGATCACACAAAACCGGGCGCGCGGACATCGTGAAAATGGTCTCAGAAGCCGGAACGGAACGCCTCCCCCAAGCCGTCCCGATCATTTGCAATCCCGGCGATGTGGTCATTAATAATCGCCAACTGGTCCATGGTTCCTTCGCCAATACCGGTTTTGAACGCCGCCTCACCGCCAATTTCGGATTCCACAAACGCAAATCTGTCCTGAATGTAAAAGGCGCAGGCATTCACGCTGAAGCCGCCACATTTGACGCAGACTTTATCGCCGAACGGTCCCAAGTCATGGGCCTCGCCATTGCGGCCAGAAAGCAACGTTTCCCCAACGAGACGCCCTATCATTACAAACCGCTCGCGCATGTTCAAGATGGGTTCGTTTATAACGCAGCCGCACAGGACTCTTTGCTGGATTACAATTTGATGGATTTGAGTATTTAAATTCTACCAATCCCGCACCTTACCGCGCAGGCTTTTAATCTCACTCCGGCGTTTTTGTTTTTTCACCGCGCGCTTTTGACTACTATAGCTCGGACGGGTTTTGAGGCGTGGGGGGTCAACATAGACCGCCTTGCGC
>CAYZGF010000307.1:0-2571 GCA_964477595.1 uncultured Algimonas sp. | reverse complement strand
GTTCGGCGGATTTCTTCGGCAATGTCAATTTCCTGCGCGCCCGGGCGTGTGCTCTCTCCGCCAATATCAATAATATCGGCACCCTGTTCGATCAGGCGTAAGGCTTGCTTCACGGCTAACTCGATGGACTCATATTGACCGCCGTCGGAAAAACTATCCGGCGTGACATTCAAAATGCCCATGATGCGGGGACGGGTGAACATGGTATCAGCCTAGAAAAAAGCCCGATCAGTTTGACCGGGCTTTGGGATTATTCAGACACGTCCTTCGCCGTCGCCGTTCCACCAATTGGCTTTGGCTTTCGCGTGGTCGGCACGGCCGAGACGGCCGGCTTACTGCCGCCTGATCCGTCCGGACGTTTTGGCTTTGTATCGTCTTCCAACAAGGCTTTGATCTCATCACCTGAAAGCGTTTCATATTCCAGAAGCGCTTCTGCCAATTTGACCCAGTCCTTCTTTTTCTTCTTGAGGATTTCGAGTGCCTTTTCATGCGCCTCTGTGATGAAACGCTTGATTTCAGCTTCGATCAATTTCGCCGTATCCGGAGAAATCGCAGAGCCGCGACCAATTCCAGGTACAAAAGAGCCGTTATCTTGCTGTTTATAGGCAATCGGACCAATCGCATCGGACAGACCCCATTCCGTGACCATGGCGGTCGCAATACGCGTGACTTGCTCAATATCAGAGCTGGCACCGGATGTGACCTTGTCATAGCCAAAGTGGAGTTCTTCTGCCGCGCGTCCGCCCATAGCCATCGCCATGCGGGCAATCATTTCTTGGCGGGACTGACTGATCTGATCCCGTTCGGGTAGATATTGCACCATACCAAGCGCGCGTCCGCGTGGTATAATTGTGGCTTTGTGGATCGGCAAGCTGCCTTCCATATTCAGGCCAACAATCGCATGACCCGCTTCGTGATAGGCCGTGTTCTCGCGCTCTTCATCGGTCATGGAAAGCGTGCGACGTTCTGCACCCATGAGAACTTTATCCCGCGCATCTTCAAACTCACGCTGGGTGATCTTTAGCTTGTTCCGACGTGCTGACAGCAGAGCTGCCTCATTCACGAGGTTCATCAAATCCGCGCCAGAGAAGCCCGGCGTGCCGCGTGCGATATATTTGACTTCGACATTTGCCGCGATGGGCTTACCCTTCAAATGCACCTCAAGGATTTTCTCACGGCCTTGAATATCCGGATAAGGGACTTCGATCTGGCGGTCGAAACGACCCGGACGCAGCAACGCCTTGTCCAGCACATCAGGACGGTTTGTTGCGGCGATAATGATAATACCTTCGTCACCTTCAAATCCGTCCATTTCGACGAGGAGCTGGTTCAAGGTTTGCTCGCGCTCCTCATGTCCACCCGATGTGCCGACACCACGGTGACGACCCACCGCATCAATCTCGTCAATAAAGATGATACAGGGCGCTTGTTTCCGCGCTTCGGCGAACATTTCGCGGACGCGGGATGCACCCACACCGACAAACATTTCAACGAAGTCAGAGCCTGAGATCGTGTAGAACGGCACACCCGCCTCACCCGCGACAGCACGTGCAAGCAGCGTTTTACCTGTACCCGGAGGACCCACAAGCAAAGCACCGGTTGGGATTCGCGCACCCAAACGGGTGAAACGTGTTGGGTCCTGCAGAAACTCGACAACTTCTTTCAGATCTTCTTTCGCGGCTTCGACACCCGCGACATCGTCAAATGTCTTGCGTTGATTATTTTCAGTCAACAGCTTCGCTTTGGATTTACCGAAACTCATGGCACCGCCGCGACCACCGCCTTGCATATTCCGTAAAAAAAATAGGAATAGACCAGCGATCAGCAGGATCGGTAAGATACCGACCAAGGCGCTACTCAATATGCTCGGATTTCTTTGCTCTTCAAACTCATAGGCAACATCAGAACCCGCAAAAACCTCATCTGCGTCCAGATTGAATTGTCCGATATTCGTTCTGTATTTCTCACCATTGGAAAGGGTCCCGGTGATGATACCCTTATCCACATCAATAAGTCCGGTTTGGACTTCGCCAGACGCAACGCGTTGTTGGAGTTGTGAATAGGTTATCTCATTTTTGTCAGGCGTCTGCATCCCGGAATTGCTGGCAGCGACCATGGCGAGCAGCAGAGCAATCACGATGCCCCAGACAATGAAATTGCGAGTATTGGCGTTTTTCATGTGGTTTACGACCTTTAAGGGTTCGGGTTTCTATATGCCTTACCATATGGGAGGCCCGACGCCAAAATAAAGCGACGAACTGACATGGTTTTAATACGGTTCAACTCGAGACAGAGTCGGGCTGTTGAAACAGTGCTTGCAAGCGCAGCGCCGAAGTCGCGACAGAGCTCACATATTCCGTCTCGCAAGCGCCAAAACCGAGAGGCACATCGCCCTTCAAAAAGAGGGGTAAGGTCGGCCTCACCTCTACAGGCAAATCAAAAAGTGTTTTAAATTCAGGCAATTGTCGTAATTTTTGTAGATATCCCTGCCCTGCCTCAATACGGATATCAGCAGATTTCGCCTCACAAAAAAACCGACCATCCCAGAGTTTTTTGGCATGAGCATTCATA
>CAYZGF010000306.1:0-2573 GCA_964477595.1 uncultured Algimonas sp. | reverse complement strand
CATCGGCAAAATTCATTTGTTCGCCCAATGTCAGTGCCGCCGTTGCCCGCAAATCGACCGAAAGCGTCCCCAGAGCAGTTTGAAGCCAAGACAGTCGGGCTTGGGTGTCCTCGGCCTCCCCTCGGGCCAGCGCATCGACCTCCACATATCCGGCAGTGGTTCGGGCCCGCGTCGCATTTTTTCGCAATGCGTCTTTGGCGGCGTTGACCGCAATCCGGTGAAGCCAACTCGTGAGTTTCGCTTCACCCCGCCATTTTCGGAGCTTTCTAGGCATAGCTGCCCAAATTTCCTGCGTTATATCTTCTGCGTCGCTTTGATTGCGCATAACGCTGAAAACCACACGAAAGACACGGTCATAATGCAAATGCAGCAGCGCTCGAAACGCGTCCGTATCCCCCTGAGCCGCGCGCGAGGCCAGCTCTTCATCATCGACAGTTTCAGTCATATTACCCGTAAGACGTATCTGAAACGGCAATCCTTGGAAATAATTTTAAATTGTTTGAGGTTTTTCCGTTAGGTTACAGTTTGACCTTAAGGGTCTGCGCACGCATCGCGGCGCTGACCCTATCTGAGACGTCTAATTTCAGAAAAATGCGCTGAACATATCCGCTGACGGTGCTGGTGGAAATATCGAGAATAGTAGCGATTTCGGAATTTGACTTCCCGAATGTGATAAGCTCAAGAACTTCGCCTTCTCTGGGTGTGAGTTTAACCTGCTTATGGAGTTTTTCCAACATTAGGCAGTAACGGACATGAAACTGTTGCGCGAGAGCCTGGACATTAAATGCTACATAATCATCGCAGTCGGCCTTCGACATACCAAAAGCAATAAACATGTAACCCGAACGGCTATTGGGCCCGTAAAGCGGCAAACACAGCGCATCCCCTGTCATCTCCATGGTCGCTTTGGTCAGGACGACATGATCTTGGTTAATGATGTAGGGATCATTGACGAGTTCGGAAAGCCACATGGCTCGACCTTTCGACAACACAGCCACAACAGCTGGGTTGCTCTCATACTTTCGATGAGCGTCGAGATAATTTTCGATGTTCTCCGGTACATTATAGGCGTGAAACTCGCAGCTATCTTTATAATCAAATGCTCCGACGGCGCCAAAATGATGATATGTTGCCACAAGATCGGGCAATTTATCAGGTATACCAGCCAAGAGCTGATCTAACGTCTCCGCAGCATTGATTGCCCGCATGACATTCAAATAATAACTGCCCGACGAACGGGTCTCGTTCTGACTTGGTTCTGTCAACTTGGCCTGCCTCCCACCATTACAATGCCCGAAACCCTTACGCATTCAAGGAGACGAAGTGGCACAATGGAGTTTTTCAAACTTTCATCCCCACATTTACGTCCTTAACGCTTAATGGCACAGTCAAAGACAGGCCGGCCAAGGTACGCGCACGGGACAATGCAACATAGGCTTGCCCCATCGCAAAAGCGCCCCGCCCCAAATCCACGCGCACATCATCCAGCGTAAGGCCTTGGGCTTTGTGGATCGTCACGGCCCATGCCAGAATGAGCGGCTTTTGCTGGAAACTTGCTGTCGTACTTTCAATCTTTTTCTGGTCGGCTTCGGACCATTTATAATTGATCATGTCCCATTTCTCGGGCTCGATTTTGCGCACAGACGGATTGCCGTCAAAACGGACAAAGACCTCTTCCGGGGATAAATCGACAACTGTCCCCAGCGATCCATTAACCCACCGCTTCATCGGATCATTCCGGACAGCCATGACACGCGCACCTTTTTTCAAAGTGAGCTTTTCAGGTGCGGGCGCACGATTTGCCGCAAACTTACCTTTGGTTTCGCATTCATATTCGACTGGACGACTGGTCAAATCTGCCAGACCCGTGAGATTATAGCGGTTCGCAATCGCATTGGTAGATGTCAACAAGACGGGCGTATGTCCCTCACGATGAGGGCCAACACAGGCTTCATTTATGCCTGCCACCGCCTCTTCGACATTTCGCGCGACGCGGAGGTCGGACAGAATATTGACGAACTCTGCATCTCGCTGGCGATAGACCTTGGATAACTCAAAATGCACGGGTGCGTAATTTTCGAGTACATTGGCATTATAAGCGTAAGGACCGGAATATCCACGTTGCGCCAAAATCTGATGTTCATGTCGCGGGATAACGGGCGGGAGCTGAAAGAAGTCCCCGACCAGCAAAAGCCGCACACCTCCAAAAGGCTCCCGACTGTCTTGGGCCTTGCGCAAAACCAAATCGATGCCGTCCAATATGTCCGCCCGCAACATAGAGACTTCGTCGATTATGACGAGATCGACCTTCTTCCATAGTCGATTAGTCTTCTGATCAACTAAGGCCGCTTCATCGATAATTTTGAATGGAAAGCGAAAGAAGGAATGAATTGTCTGTCCGCCAACATTCAACGCAGCCACGCCTGTTGGCGCGAGGACAACCGTATTTGGGATACCTGACATTTTGATAAAATTGACGAGGGTGGACTTCCCAGTCCCCGCCTCGCCCGTGACTAGGATAGGAGAGCGATCCTCTGACTCTAACTGCTCAAGAATATGCGCAACCGTGGGAT
>CAYZGF010000305.1:0-2578 GCA_964477595.1 uncultured Algimonas sp. | reverse complement strand
TCCTAGACGCGGATATGTAGTCGGTGAGTTTCGGGGTGCGCGTGAGATAAAGCCCCGGAGATAGGCTCGGTATCAGGCAAGAACTGTGTCTCTTGGGACTGGTCCTCAGGATTGGAAAGGTGACCGGCGTTTGAAGACCCATCTTGCGCTGTGAAAAATTGTTGGTCTCCACTCGGATCGTCCCGGAAGAGCTCCGCGTCGATCTGTATTTCTACGCCGTCCAAGCCGTGATTTTGAAACAGGCTGATCATGGCGTGGCGTCTCTCTGCAAGCATCATTTTCAACGACTCTGTTTCGGCTGAAAGTGTGATGACGGTCTTGCCGGTGTTTGAATGATCAAAGTCGAGCTGAAGCCTGCCGAGCTCAGGCGGGTCAATTTGGATCAGCGTTGATTCCTGTTTCAGTGTTGCCTGGATAATATGTTTGGTGACATCTGCGACCGGGACTTGTGAAAGCTGGATTGGAGCATTCAGGTTTATTTGTCCCGTCGGTTGCACTGCAGGGGCTAAGGGTGTCGACAAGGTTTGAGCAATAAATGGGGCTTTTGTGGCCAGGGATTCTGACGTTCCAAGGGAGCCCTGTAGAGACTGAATGGTCGGGAGATTGCCTTGTTTAAGGGTCGCTTTTTCAACGTCGACTTTCGGGTTGGTTGGCAAGTCCAGATCAATATTTTCTGTCTTCGCCAATTTTTCAGATAACTCGATCTGTCCCGTCATTTCGGGGAACGGCACCTTCACTTCATTTGCTGATTCGGGATGGATGAAGGCCGAAGTCGAAGTTGTTGTTCCAGCTTGAACGGGTTTGCCCCCTGGCGTCTCCGTCAGCAGGGCAGATGCCACGGGTGGAGTTTTAAGCGACAATTCAGCCGCTGTTATCTCTGAAGTGGGGCCAGCCATGTCGCCCTGAGGGAATAGAAAATCAGTCTGGGCGCTATGCTTTTTGTTTTGCGGGATGGCCGACAGCTCAGCCAAATTTGTGCCGCTACGGTTCTGGGGCACAGGTGCGTCGAATATAGCAATATCGAGTGTTGGCTCTCCAGCCTTGGTCTCGTCTGCGAAGAGAAGACTTTCTGTAAACTCAATGTCCTGGGGGAGGCTGACGTTCCCCTCGGCTCTGGTGTTTGGAAGACTTTCGGGTTGGTCGGTCGTCGTTATTTTTGTGAAGGTAACGGAGAATGCGCTGGCATCCGAGCTCTCGGATTGAGGCGACTTGTCAGGCGTGGTTTGGCCCGCCGTGATCGATTTGTCGGATGAAGGCATCCTGCCTTCGAGCAAGGTCGATAGTAACATACACGTATATAGTGTAAAAAAGATTTACTATTGGTTTACGAGAAAAGTGTCATAGATGCGTATGACCGTTATTCCGCACAGCTTTGACCTTCTTCGCCATGACAAGACCATTGATTTAACCCCGGATGATGCTGAACTCAAGGATGCGGCAAAAGCGTTTGAAGCGGCCTTTATAGGTCAGATGCTGACGTTTTCGGGTCTGGGAAAATCACTGGTGTCCGGGGAAGGGGAGATGGCGTCAGCCTTTACAGGTTTTTTTATTGAAGCCCTTGCTGAGGATCTGGCCGACACGGGCGCTTTCGGCCTTGCGGAACAATTTTACGAAAAGCTGAACACCAAAGGATCATTGAATGACTGAGCAAGCCGAAGTTGAAGAAAACCTTCTGTCTTTATTATCCGTTTTAGACGGAGAGCGGCTCTGCTTGCAAAACGGAGCTTTGTCCGACCTGCCTGATCTTAATAAGAAAAAATCAGATCTTTTGCGCCGGCTTGAGACGCGCCTGCATCAGGGAAGAAACTCCCAGTTCGATCACGAGACTTTAGAATCATATTTTGAACAGATTCGCCAACGCGCGAAGCGCAATACGCAATTATTAGGTTCGGCCTTAAATGGCGCGCGCTCCACGCTCGACAAGTTAAGTCAGCTCCAAACAGGAGAGCCGGTCAACCGCACATATAATGCTCGGGGCACAAACCGGCAGCTTTTGACCTCCGGAAGAAAAAACAACCTTTTGGTGTAATTTTACTTTTTATTATATTTTCGCGGATAGTCCTAAAACGGCTCAGGAGAGCGAAGCCATTCAAAATGGCATTAGTCAAGACGACTTGGTCCCGGTTCGAAACTCAACTACTTTCGAGCTTTTTTTCACGCGGTGATATCCGCAAAATTAGGTGAACCCAATGTCTAGTATTCTAAACAACCCCGGCGCAATGGTAGCGCTCGATACGCTTAAAGGTATCAATAAAAACCTTTCCATGGTCCAGAGTGAAATCTCGACCGGTAAATCCATCAACTCAGCTCGCGATAACGCTGCTATCTGGTCAATTTCCACAGTCATGGAGTCTGATGTCGACGGCTTTGAGCAGATCTCCAACTCCTTGAACCTCGGTTCAGCCACAGTGGGTGTTGCCCGTCAGGCCAGTGAGTCAATCGTAACAGAATTGAGAAGCATTCGTGACAATGTCATCGCCGCTCAGGAAAGTAATGTCGACCGTACTAAAATCCAAACAGACATCGATGAATCGATTGAGTTGATCAAAGGATATGTCGCCGGTGCGCAGTTTAACGG
>CAYZGF010000304.1:0-2580 GCA_964477595.1 uncultured Algimonas sp. | reverse complement strand
CCTTTGCCCTCTTCCTTGATGATGTCCATGCACAGCTCGACACATTCATCACAGATGAAAACTGTCGGTCCTGCAATAAGCTTGCGGACTTCATGCTGCGACTTACCGCAAAAAGAGCAGTAGAGCGTGTTTTTGCTATCGCTATTATTCTTGCTCATTATGTACCTTCGTTCCCTCGGAATGCCCCTGCATGACTGTGCAAGAACAATGCCGAATGCGTCCCCTTATTATGCGGCGTTAGACTCAACCTCGCATAAAAACCTTAAGGTCAGGCTTACACAGGGAAAAACCCCGATTGAAAGCCCGACTTACAGTGATCACGCAGTTTCCCCGCGAGACCTATATCAAAGCCTTAGGCTTCACCACGTTTGGTGTAAACATGATCAACAATGCCGAAGTCTTTCGCCTCTTGCGCGCTCATGAAATGGTCGCGATCCAACGTTTTCTCAATCACGGCATATTTATTGCCGGTATGTTTGACGTAAATCTCGTTTAAGCGCTTCTTCATCGCGAGAATGTCTTTGGCATGGCGTTCAATATCTGACGCCTGTCCGCGGAAACCACCGGACGGTTGGTGAACCATGACGCGCGCATTTGGCAGCGCCACGCGCATATCCGCTTCACCCGCTGCGAGCAGAAGTGAACCCATGGAGCAGGCCTGTCCAATACAGACAGTTGAAACCGGGCATTTGATATATTGCATCGTATCGTAAATCGCCATGCCAGCCGTTACAACGCCGCCAGGGGAGTTGATATACATGCTGATTTCTTTCTTCGGGTTCTCAGACTCGAGGAACAGAAGCTGTAACGTGATGAGCGACGCCATGCCGTCTTCGACAACACCGGTCAGGAAGATAATCCGGTCTTTCAGGAGGCGGGAGAAAATATCAAAGGCGCGCTCACCGCGTGAGGTTTGCTCGACAACCATCGGCACGAGGTTCATCAAAGTATCTTGTGGGTCTTGCATCATTATCTTGTCCTTTAGGCGCAACAGGCAGAACACCTGTGCAAATCAGTTAGCTCCATATTGCCACCTGACGCTAGGCTTTCAAGGGTCGACGCTGGGTTATGTTCGCATGAGGTTAATCTGCCGCTGGCAAAAGGCTCAATCTCAATTCGCCTTCGAAATGAATAGAGATTAACCCGCCTCCTCAAAGACCAAAGCCTCCATACGATCATGATAGGCCATCAAGCTTTTCGACCCGCGAATATAGGCTTGGATGGGTGTTGGGAATACCTCCGCCGCCATACCGTGAAGAAAGGCGAAGACGGTTGCATCAACCTCTGCCGGCTTTGGCCCCAAGACAAATTTCTTTTTTCCAAGTTGGGTTTCGATCGCTTTCACATCATCCAGTCCTAACTCATAGATCTCGGACTCGGTGTGCCGCGCAATGCCATGTCCTTGTGCGGATTTGACAACGCCTTTCACAATCATTTTGAAGATTGTCATACGAATAAAACTGGGGATTTCGGAAAACAGCTTATCCGCCAACATTTTATGGTGGTCCGTTTTGACCCAACGCGGATAGAGCATACCCGCCCAATACGTCCGCTCTTCCAACATGACCTTCATTGCATGACCTGTGGCAAGTTGCTGCGCGCTCAAACCTTCCGCCAGCGGATCACCGAATTTTGCTTTAAGATGCTTGATGATAAAAGTTGAGTCGCCAATGGCTTCACCGTCATCGACGATAAAAGGAATTTTCTTCTTCGGAGCTTTGCGGGGGTCTGTTTCCTTAATTTCAGAAAACGGAATGCCCGCAAGCCGCATATAGGCCATCGTTTTAAGGACAAAGGGCCCCGTTTCACGCAGTCCAAAAGCCGGACCAAATTTATAGAGCTCGATCATGCGGCACTCTCCCTTTCAATACTGTTTTAGACCTATCGAATAAATGCTGTGAAAGCTATCACGCCATAGAAAATGCAAGATATGGATGTGATTTGACAAATACTCTAAACTGTCAAATTATGAACATGAGGAGAAAAGATGATGAAAATCTCGACCGCATACCTAATGTCATTAGCAATAACCATTGGTTTCGCCTTCGCTCCAGCAGCTTTCGCCAATTCATCAAATGCGACAAATGCCACGAACACAACAAATGCGTTCCTTGGACATACGCCGAATAAAGGGTCAGAAATTCAACATTTGCGTTTATTTGACGTCAGCGCTTTACCTCAGCGTGGTGAAAGATATTTGGGATCAACCCGCACAGCGACCCTTTACTTTAAAAAGGGTGTCAAGAATTTCGAAAAAGGTGATCTGGAAAAAGCTTCACAACACTTCAGAGCCGCACTGCGAGCCGATGGATCAAAAGGCTTAGATAAAGCTACATATCACTATCTCGTCAACATTGCTCACAAGCAAGGTGACCAAGTCAAAACGCAAGAATACGCACAAGCTTATTCTCTGCTAAATTAAAGCGCCTCCCCAAATCTCCGCTGCTGCGAAGATATCGGAGTAAATATTTCGATATCCGCGTTTTCCTCTGAGTATATCCCGAAGACGCATTGTTTGTTTTCAAAGTCTTAGATTCGCCAGTCCACGAAATGAAAATGAATGATCCTCACATTAGGTTT
>CAYZGF010000303.1:0-2582 GCA_964477595.1 uncultured Algimonas sp. | reverse complement strand
CGCTCAAAGCTTGGCGGGTCACATCTTGACGCCACATTAAAGCCGGTTCTGGCCTCTGCGATTTTCTACGTGATCATCGCGATGACACTTTATGCGGTGCTGATTAAAGTCGGTGTCCCCGCCTCGTCTCTGATCGCAGTCTTTGGCGCAGCAGGTCTGGCCATTGGTCTGTCCCTGAAAGATACGCTGTCCAATATCGCATCGGGCATATTTCTATTGGTCTTGCGTCCGATCAAAGTTGGGGAATTTGCAGATCTGCCAAATACTTCCGGCACAATTATGGAGATCGGCCTGTTCGCGACGACATTGAGAACCGCGGAAGGGCTCTATCAATATGTACCCAATTCAAAAGTCTGGGAAGGTCGCATCCAGAATTATGCGCGCCACGACATACGTCAGTTCCGACTGGATATTGGCGTCAGCTATGACACGGATCTGCGGCACGCCCAAAGCGTGATGGTGGAAACCCTATCCGCCGCCAAGGACCGTATTACAGACACCGCCCCGACACCGCCCGAAGCTTTTGTGATGACCTTTGGCGACAGCTCTGTGAATTTTAACTGCCGCGTTTGGCTGCCCGGTGATGATTGGTTCAACCGTGCTTCCACCCTGCGCATAGAGATTTTCGAAGCGCTCGGCAAAGCGGATATTGAAATTCCGTTCCCGCAACGCGTCGTGACCATGAAGAAAGAGGATTAGCCCCTCACATCCGGTCGGCGTCACATCATCGACGCGATCGCGTCAGAATGATCTTCCAAGGCTTTCGCCCCTGCGGGGGTGAGGCCGTAAATGCCGCGGTCCACTTTTTCGAACCAGCCATAATGGTTCGCCGCCATACAATTACGGGCTTTGTCAAACCCCGCCATTTTCGCGACATAGCTCGCTTTGCACGCGCCTTCATCATAGAGGACTTTCGCGCAGCGTAAGGCACCTTGCCGGTAAGAGGTCATCATCCCGCTGGAGGTCATGCCCCCCATATTTGGATCGCCATGCCGGCTCTCAAATTCCGATAAAAGCTTGGCTTTGCGGGCTTTGATCTTGCGCGGCGTGAAGGGTTTCGGCTCGCAATGCACCTTAATCACGCCCTCTTTCAAATTCACCGTAATCAGCCCCAGCCCCAACCGCCGACATAGCATTTTATTCCGGCGCAAAGCCGTAAAAGCCGCCTTCCCCGATTTGCGCGGCACGGCGATATAAACCTGATCCGTCATGGATTGGCGGTTAATCGCCTGATGAAACAGCGAGAGCGTAAAGCCTGTTTTTAGCTCAATAATAACGGGTTCATCCTCGCCTGCCGCAAAGGGCACGCACACCATATCCGCCGCGCCAACTTCGCCTTTCACCTGATAACCAAGCGCCACAAAATGCGCTTTCACAGGCGCGTAGAGATCGGTCTCTTTTATAGGTTTGGCTTTTGGGATGGCGCAGGCTCGGCTTGAAGGGGTGAGGTCCCGACATATGACAAATAAAGCCCTAACAGCCCATTAACCAAAAATTATTCCGAAACTGCAAATTAAATCATAAGTTGTTTTTTAGAGGACTACGATATGTATAAACTTTGCTTAGGATTAGCAATCTATACAACCTTTGGGCTGGCCGGATGTTTGTCGACACAATATGGCGGACCCTATGAGGAAAGCTACGAACCCGTGGCGCCCATCGTCCAATCGGTAGAAACGCGGCGCCCAAATTCAGCCATCCCTCGCGTCACACCCGCGACATATACCGCCCTGCGCTGTCCCGCCGGAACGCGGCCACATGCAAAATCAGGAACCTGCCTGATGGACGCAGCGGCAGACACATCCTCTGCCGCCCCATCCACCACGCGGAGTGCAGCCCCTCGCTGGCAGAATATCGTCTCCGAGACAAAAATCGTCCCCCGCAGTACGGATAATTCCCTGAGGCAGGATCGTCCCTATGGGAATTACAAAGTCAAAACCGGCGATACAGTTTATGCCCTCGCCCGCGCGCGCTGCCTCCCGGTCGCAACAGTGCAAGCCGTCAATAATTTGGATTCGACTTATGCCATTCGCATTGGGGATGATTTGCACCTCCCCGCCAGCCGATGTTAGGAAGGCCCATCATTACCTAACTCATTGATGTGAACCATGAGCCTTTTTCTCCGGCGGACCCTCTACGCCCTGCTTACGATTTTTACCCTGAGCTTTTCCGCTGCAGCGCAAACATCCGGCTCAGGTGACGCGCTCACCATTAATGACCTGTCCGGCAATTGGCGGATCGAAGTGATTGACCGCCCGAATGATGATTTTAAAGGCACAGCCAAAATTCCGCGCAGCCCGGATGACACGGCCACTACCATTATGGCCGAAACCATCACGGAAGATAAATGCTGCAACGGGAAAAACCACGCCCGCGTTTTACAAGATAGCCGCATCACCATCCTCGAGGACGGCGAGATTTTGGTCGAGTCTAAAATCGTAAAATATCTCCTCCGCGAAGAAGAAGTCGATATCGGCTATAGCGCGGATGATTTTGTCCTGCGCTGGGAAGATGCCTATACGCTTATTGGAACCGCTAATGGCTGGACACCCGTAAGGTGGGTGCGGGATCGGGATTTGGTG
>CAYZGF010000302.1:0-2585 GCA_964477595.1 uncultured Algimonas sp. | reverse complement strand
CCGAAATCATATTCGCCCTTTGCCATGGTCGAAGCGCGGTTATCCATTTGCCAGCTTTGCGCGGCCCCTTTTCCAATTGCGCCGACAACTTCGTCCATATCGAGGTCGGCCGCTTGGGCGAAATAGACGGCTTCCGAGAGGCCTTGCAATAATCCGGCGATACAAATTTGATTGACCATTTTCGTCAGCTGTCCGGACCCCACAGGCCCCATGAGTTTTAAGGCCTTGGCATAAGCATCGATAACAGGCTTGGCTTTATCAAAATTCGCTTGTTCTCCACCGCACATAACGGTCAATTGCCCATTGATAGCGCCTGCCTCTCCGCCGGAAATTGGCGCATCCAAAAATCCAATTCCGGCCGCATCACACATCCCGCCGACAGTCTTCGCGCAACCGTCAGATGCGGTGGTATGGTCCACTAAAATTGCGCCGGACGTCATGGCCGGAATGGCTTTTCCCGCAACATCCAGAACATCGGCGTCCTGACCTACGCACATCATCACGAAATCAGCGTCTTTTACGGCCTCTTGAATCGTATCATTTGGGACACCGTCAAATTCCGCGTCCCACTTCTTCGTAACAGACGCCGTGCGGTTCCAAACCCTCACATCATATCCAGCCTTCACCAAATGACCTGCCATGGGATAACCCATGACACCCAAGCCTAAAAACGCGACATTTGTCATTTTAAATCCAACTCTTATCTTGTGTTAGCTCTTCCTATGCCGTTCAAAGAGATCATGGCAACTGGACTCACCAAATAACATGATGGCATTGCCCGAAATCTGGCAAATGTGGAGCGTCTTTGGTATCGTCGCTGTGGGCGTCTGGTTCTATGTGCGCGAGAGCTTTACGATTGAAGCCATCAGTGTCGGCATCATACTCGCCTTGATGATCTTCTTCCATGTCTTCGGAACCACGGCAGACATCGGAAATGCCCAGCTCTTATCCGGATTTGCGGCGCCCGCTCTCGTGACCATCATGGCTCTGTTGGTCGTTGGGCAAGGCATGTTTCAAACCGGTGCCCTGGAAGGCCCCATTGTCCGCATTAACAGCTCGCTGGATAAATCACCGCGGGTTACACTTTTGGTGGTTTTTGTCGTCGCCTTTACGGTTTCCATGTTCATGAATAACACGCCAGTCGTTGTTATGTTTATTCCGATCATGGCCGCTATGGCGGTTCGTCTTCGCCATAAAGCGTCCCGCTATATGATGCCGCTTTCTTTTGTGTCGATCTTGGCAGGGATGACGACCCTGATTGGCTCTTCGACCAACCTCCTCGTGAATGATGTTTTGATCAGGACAACAGAATTTGAGCTCTCATTTTTCAGCCAATTCGTTCCCGGCATGACGATTGCCGTGATTGGGGCCGCCTATATCATCGTCATGGCCCCTATCCTTCTGCCTGAGCGCGAAGGACTGGAGACCGAGATGAACGCCTCCGGCCATCAATATATCGCGCAAATTCGGGTGACGCCAAACCATCCGCTCGTCAACGCAAAGCCTGTGGCGGGCCTGTTTCCAACGCTGAAAGACGTAACCGTCCGCATGGTTCAACGCGGCGAGCGTTCCATGCTGCCCCCTTTCGAAGAAATTCTACAGCCGGGCGATATTTTGGTCGTCGCCGCCACGCGAAAGAGCCTGTCCAAGCTCCTGTCTTCACAGCCGGAATATCTACGCGGAATGCTCACAATAGGTGGATTTGAGGCCGAGGCCGATGCCGCACAACCGCTCATTATTTCAGAAGCCGTTATTGCTCCGGGTTCGCGGATGATCGGGCGAACAATTGAACAGGTCGGATTTCGTCGTCAAACCGGAACCCTCGTTCTAGGCGTTCAGCGACGCTCCCGCATGATCCGAAAACGCATGTTGGAAATTCGCTTGGAAGCCGGCGATGTCCTGCTGCTCTTTGGCTATGACAGCGATATGTTGGGGCTACGAAATAATCGTGATTTGCTCTTGCTTGACTGGTCTATGGTCGAGCTGCCTGATATTCGAAAATCTCTCTTTGCGCGTATCATATTCGTCTTAACAATCGCGGCGGCTGCGACCTCCATTCTGCCCATTGAGATAGCCGCTTTAGGCGGCGCATTGGGGATGATCGCGACAGGGTGTTTGAATATCCGTCAGGCTGTCCGCGCCCTCGATATGCGCATTTTTCTCTTAATTGGTGCCGCTTTCGCCATGGGCCTGTCCCTCGAACAAACGGGCGGCGCGGCCTATATCGGCGAAGGAATCGTCAACGCCTTCATGCCTTATGGCAATCAAATCCTGATTGGTGTCGTGTTCATCGTCATTGCCTTTTTCACCAATATTATCAGCAATAGCGCGGCTGCCCTGCTCTTCTCGCCGATCGCCTTGGAAATCAGCGCCCAGACAGGCATCGATCCAATCGCTATGGTTCTGACGGTGATTTTCGCCGCCAATTGTTGTTTCGCGACACCTATCGCTTATCAAACAAACTTACTCGTCTTGGGCCCGGGGCATTACAAGTTTAATGACTTTATCCGTTTCGGCGGGCCCCTTATTCTGTTGCTTTGGATATCATATACGCTGCTTGCGCCCGTCTTCTTCCAGCTCTAACA
>CAYZGF010000301.1:0-2592 GCA_964477595.1 uncultured Algimonas sp. | reverse complement strand
CGCAGCTCTTCAATTTCTAGCACGTCCTGCCCGTCACGTCGCAACCGAATATCTTGTGCCCGAGCCTGCGTCTTTGTGATGGAGGTAATATTCAGATCGGCTTCAAAACCGGACTCGGCCAAAGCATCGACTACGATACCCTCTATAAGGGCGTAACGTTGGGTCCAGGCCCAGAGTCCGACGGCCATGCCGATGACTATAAGGCTCAGGAATATCCATAAAACCCACGCCCAGCCCCGTGAGAACCACCGCTTTTGACGGCGGAGTCCCTGCGTCCGTTCTGTATTTTCGTCTTGCACGGAAATGGCCTGACCTCCTAACCTCCGCATAGAGGACCTTCTGGCTTAAGACCAATAAAACCGACCCTTACAAATCGGTCAGTTTACAGGTCATGTAAGATTGCGTTAACCCTGATTTAGGGAAGGTCAGGGCATTAAGGGCGCACCAGAGTATTTCCTAACCATATTGCGTGCGCCGGGCTTGAGACATGACTGACAAAAATGATTTTGATGACGCTCCGCAATCGCAAGATTTGGTTGCAGCTTTACATGAGCGTGCGGATGCCTTTGCGCGTTTTCGTCATACCGTCATACCAAAGCGGAACCGTCACCGTTTTTTAGCCGCAGCAGCAGTCATTGGCATTGCAGGCTTGATCGCCCTCCCCAAGGGAGAGGCGGATATTGCGGAGCCGGAGGTACAATTGGCTGTTGCCCCGGCCCTTGATATTTCTCGCTTTGATATGGGCTTAGAGTCTGATTTCTCTGAAACCACTTCGGTTAAAAAGATTACTTTGAAGTCTGGAGATAATCTCGGGCCGCTTCTACAACGTAACGGCCTGACGGGTCAGCAGGCTTACCGCGTGACGCAAGCCTTTGGTGAAGTTTACAAACCTCGCAATTTGCGGGCAGGTCAGGACTTTAATCTACATTTCGTGGGTGAAACGCTCGACCATCTGACGTTTAAGCCAAATGTTGAAACCACCGTTTTTATTGACCGCGCCGGAGAGGACTATACGGCGCGCAAAATCAACGCCGAATTCAAGTATGAAACGATTGCGGTAAAGGCGACTGTTGAGAACTCACTTTATGTCGATGCGACCCGTTTGGGCGCGCCCGACAAAGTCGTCGTGCAATTTGCCAATATCTATGAATATTCTGTCGATTTCCAACGTGACATCCAGCCGGGCGATGCCTTTGAAATGTTTTTTGAGGTTGCACGGGATCAGAAGGGTGAAATCGTCAAGGCTGGCGACCTCCTCTACACATCTTTTTCACCACGCGGAAAAACCTCTGAATATTGGCTGTTTGAAGATAAAAAAGGCCGCGAGAATTTCTACGATGCAAAAGGGAAAACGGCGAAGCGGAAGTTACGGGCGACGCCGATCAATGGCGCACGTTTGTCCTCATCCTTTGGTCGGCGGAAACACCCTATCTTGGGTTATCGCAAAATGCATGCCGGCGTAGATTTTGCGGCCCCGCGCGGGACGCCGATTCTGGCCGCGGGCTCAGGGACGGTTGAACGCGCAAATCGTTGGGGTAGCTTCGGGAATTATATCCGTATCCGCCATACAGACGGATATAAAACTGCTTATGCTCACTTGAAGGGATTTGCCCGCGGCGTGAAAGCGGGCGCTTATGTGAAACAGGATCAAGTCATCGGCTATGTTGGAACGACAGGTCGTTCTACAGGCCCGCATTTGCATTATGAAGTCATTCATCACGGCAAGAAAATTAATCCACGCCGTCTCTCACAACTCTCGGGAAAGCCGTTATCCAAAGATCAGCATCCCGCGTTTAAATTGCAACGGGAGACAATTGAAAAGATGCGAGCCCGCTCTGAGGTTTTGACACCCACACCGCAAATCGGAGCATCTGTCTCAACAGCGGCTTTGCCCGAATAAATCCTGTTAAAGCGTTTAATCAGAAATAAACTCAAATTAATTGGTGGACTTGCGGAAACCTATTAATTTCGATAGGCATAATCCCGAATTAATATGAATTCGGGATTCCTATGAAAAACTTACTTAATTTCTTTTTCTCCTTTGATAAATTATTCAAAGAGAAACTTATCGTACCGTTTTTCTGGTTGGCGCTCATTACGTGGGGTCTAGGCTTTTTCTCAACAGCCCTCGAATCTATTTCCTTGGGACCGCTGGCAAAAGTCTTCGATTTTGTACAATTTTTTATCTCCATCCTATTCGCGCTCGTCATTATTCGACTGATTAGCGAATTAGCCGTCGCTGTGTTCCGTATTAATGACAATTTGTCACCGGATGGCGGCAAATCTGAACTGGCTGATATTGATCCTGTGGCCGAAGCCCGCAAAGCCGCCGAAATGGCAGCGGCGCGGACGCGTGAGGCAACAAAGACCGTGAGTGAGAAAGCCTCTGCTGCAACAAAATCCGTTCGGGACAATGTTGATGATATGGCGGATACGGTTCAGGCAAAGGCGAAATCAGCTACGGCCTCCGTACGGGAAAAAACAGCGCCTGCGAGCGAGACGACTAAAGCTGATCCTAAGTCAGCTGCAGCAAAAGTCAGCCCTGCGACGGCACCCAAAAAACGAGGACGTCCGGCCGGATCAAAAAATAAG
>CAYZGF010000300.1:1543-2593 GCA_964477595.1 uncultured Algimonas sp. | reverse complement strand
TTCCGGCCTGTTCCAGCGGAGAAGAAGCCTATTCAATCGCTATTTTGGTGGCCGAATATGCCGAACGCCATAAAACACCTATCAATGTCAAAATCTTGGCCACAGATATTCATAGCCGTTCATTACAATCGGCAAGTGAGGGCTATTACTCTGAGGCGAGTTTACAAAAAATACCGGCAGAACGCATAGCCAAGTATTTTGTCAAACAGGGGGATCGTTACCAGATCATATCCCAGCTTCGGCGTAGTGTCGTCTTCTCGTCCCATAATTTGTTTACAGATCCACCGTTTACCAAAATGGATTTGGTGAGCTGTCGTAATATGCTGATTTATTTGCGAGAGCCCGCACAAAACAAAGCGATCGCCCTGTTTCACTTCGCCCTTCGCAAGGATGGATACCTATTCTTAGGTCCCAGTGAAACGGTTGGAAAAGTATCATCTGAATTTGAGATGATTAATCAGAGGTGGCGTATTTTCCGCAAAAAAAGAAATGTCAGATTGATGGAGGCAACGACTGTTCTACGGTCGGAGAAGAAATCTGTCGCCCGATTGGATGCCCCGGGAAAGGCCAATTATGGACTATCAAGCCGTGGAGCTTCGCTAGAATATCCGGACGTTAGGCGCGCCTTTAACCGGGCCTTGCAGTCATTACTGACCCAATATGCGCCGACCGGGTTTTTAATCACGCGCATGGGGGATTTATTCCATATTTTTGGCGATGCTGGTGAATATATCAATGTGTCATCCGGCGGCTTTAGCCAGCGCATTGTCGACCTTGTTCATCCCGATTTGAAAATCGCAATGAGCGCCGGCCTGGAACGCATGAAAGGCTTTGTATCCGATACCTATACGCGTCGAACAACAATCACATTGGCGGACGGCCAGACTTATGGCGTGACGATTTCAATCACTGGCCTTCCCGATGCCGTTGGCAATATTGACTTTCTGCTCGTCACAATCGCCCGCGATCAAGAAAAGAAAAAAGATATACCCAAGCCTGTCGTCCATGATGTCCT
This sequence comes from uncultured Algimonas sp., assembly GCA_964477595.1. Lineage (GTDB taxonomy): Bacteria > Pseudomonadota > Alphaproteobacteria > Caulobacterales > Maricaulaceae > Litorimonas. The sequence continues at coordinate 1,578 of CAYZGF010000300.1, read as the reverse complement.
CGATAAAGAGACACTCAGCATATTGCAGGACCGGT
>CAYZGF010000300.1:0-1533 GCA_964477595.1 uncultured Algimonas sp. | reverse complement strand
CGAATGAAGAACTCATGGCCTCTAATGAAGAACTTCAAAGCACCAATGAAGAGCTCCATTCGGTCAATGAAGAACTTTACACGGTTAGCTCTGAGCATCAGCGCAAGATTGAAGAGCTCACAGACTTAACCAATGATATGGAGCAACTCTTACGTTGCACAGATATTGGCACAGTCTTCCTGACATCCGACCTGAAGGTAAGACGCTTCACCGAAGCCGCCACAGAGACCTTTAATCTCTACCCGCAAGATGTTGGTCGACCCCTCGATCACATCACCCATAAATTTGGCGAAGAGCGGTTATTAGGCCTGATCAAAAGCGTAAAGGAAACGCAACAACCTGCAGAAGAAGAAGCCAGTGTTGGCGGCAAACATTATGTCCTTCGCGTCATGCCCTATAAGCCGAACCTGACAGCGGAGCTCAATTTTGTTATTCTCGTCATTGATATTACCGCGATTCGTGATGCCGCAAAGCAGGTCGAAGCGGCAGCGATTTTCTCCAACCAAGTTCTAAGCGATATAACCGATTATGTCGTGCGTTGGAAAATGCCGAGCGGCAAGATCACTTATATTAATGACGCCTACAAACAGTTTATCGAGATGCTGAACCCCTCTTGGGATCAAAAGAATATTTATGATATCATCCAGAAACGGCGCCACAAAGAGGTAAAATCAGACTTCCTTGCCATATCCCCCGGCGAGACAATCCGATATAATTTTGAAGGCCGATTTGCGTTCGAAACCGATCAACACTTTGCTGGAAACATCCGCAGCGTTGGCGATGAAGACGGCAATGTCGTAGAACTTCAATGGACCGCCCATGATGTAACGCTCTCCATGAGATACCAGACGGCTCTGTCCTCCCTCTTAGAAATCGATAAATCCATCGACCATGACGTCATAGCCTGGTTCAATCGAATGCTGGAAATCGGCGCAGAATATTATGGATTAGAATATGGCATCCTACTCAAAAACAAAGAGGACGGTTTCCAGTTAGAAGGATATTTCCCGCCGGATGAAACCGCCCATAAACGGGGAACGCATTTAGACGCCCATGAAAGAAGTGTTTTCGGTCATGTGCAACAGAGCGACACCCTTATCGTCGCAGCGGATATACCAAATAGTGACCACGCAGAGTTTAATTTTGCGACGAGAGCCAACTGTACCACATTCATTGGTATACCCGTTCGCGCCCAAGGAAAACCCTACGGGGTGATTGGATTTTATTCCAAGTCTGGAAAGGCTCATCCCGACTTCACAGAATTGGAAATCGGCTTTATACAGCTCATTTCCCAATGGGTTGGCATCAAACTAGAGGGCCGGCAGGCCGTCTTATCCCTTGCGCGCAATGAAGCCGAGCTACAGTTTATCTTCGATAATATGCCGGCTCGTATTTGGTATAAGGATGATGAGAACACAATTTTACGTCTCAATCAGCGCGCGGCCGACTCGATGGAGCTCTCCGTGGAAGCCGCCACGAATGCCAGCACTTATGACTTATTTCCCGCAATGGCCAAGAAATACCATGAGGATG
>CAYZGF010000299.1:0-2607 GCA_964477595.1 uncultured Algimonas sp. | reverse complement strand
GAACCTTCTCGGTAAGCGCGTCGACTATTCCGGTCGTTCCGTGATCGTGGTTGGACCTGAGCTGAAATTGCATGAATGTGGCCTACCAAAGAAAATGGCCCTCGAGCTGTTCAAGCCGTTTATCTATGCGCGTCTCGACGCCAAAGGACTGTCCGGTACAGTTAAGCAATCGAAGAAACTGGTTGAAAAAGAACGTCCGGAAGTCTGGGACATCCTTGATGAGGTGATCCGCGAACATCCGGTTCTGCTTAACCGCGCGCCAACGCTCCATAGATTGGGTATCCAAGCCTTTGAACCTAAGCTCACTGAGGGTAAGGCGATCCGTCTTCACCCGCTTGTTTGTGCAGCCTTTAACGCTGACTTTGATGGTGACCAAATGGCGGTTCACGTCCCGCTCTCTATTGAGGCGCAGCTAGAAGCGCGCGTCTTGATGATGTCGACGAACAACATCCTTTCGCCTGCCAATGGTAAGCCGATCATTGTTCCGTCTCAGGATATTGTTCTCGGTCTGTATTACATGTCGCTGATGCGTGACGGTGAAAAAGGCGAAGGCATGATGTTTGCCGATATGGCCGAAGTTGAAGCTGCCATGGATAATGGTTTGGTGTCTATTCACGCCAAGGTCAAAGGTCGTTTCCCCGTCACGGACGCAGAAGGCAATACGACAATGGAAGTGGCTGAAACTACACCAGGTCGTTTGAAACTGGCTGAATATCTTCCGAAACATCACCTCATCCCTTACTCTGTCGTGAACAAAGTTCTGACGAAGAAAGAAATCGGAAAGTTAATCGATATTGTTTATCGTCACGGCGGTCAGAAGGCGACTGTGATTTTTGCGGACAAGATGATGGGGCTTGGGTTTAAGGAAGCGGCGCGTGCCGGTATTTCTTTTGGTAAAGATGACATGATCATCCCGGATGCAAAATACACATTGGTCAATGAAACACAGGCGGCTGTGTCTGCATTTGAGCAACAATATTCAGACGGTCTGATCACCAAGGGCGAGAAATACAACAAAGTTGTCGACGCTTGGTCAAAATGTACCGATAAAGTGGCGGATGCCATGATGGACGAAGCGGCGAAACCGCGCGCGACCATCAACTCGGTCTTCATGATGGCGGATTCTGGAGCGCGTGGTTCGAAGAACCAGATGAAGCAGCTCGCGGGTATGCGCGGCTTGATGGCGAAACCGTCCGGTGAAATTATCGAAACTCCAATTACGGCGAACTTTAAAGAAGGTCTGACCGTGATGGATTACTTTAACTCCACCCATGGTGCGCGTAAGGGTCTCGCCGATACGGCTTTGAAAACGGCGAACTCAGGGTATTTGACGCGCCGGCTCGTTGATGTTGCGCAGGACTGTATTGTGACAGAGCAGGATTGTGGAACTGAAGCAGGTATCGAGCTCAAGCCTGTTGTTGATGGCGGTGAAGTTGTTGTCTCCCTCGGTGAGCGTTGCTTGGGTCGGACAACGGCTGAAGATCTGCATGATCCGCGAAATGGTGAACTCCTCTATCCGGCAAATACATATGTTGATGAAGACATCGCGGCCGAAATCGACGAGTCCGGTGCGCAGAACTTGCGCGTCCGTTCACCACTGACCTGTGAAACGGTTACAGGTATATGCGCCACATGTTACGGTCGGGACCTCGCGCGCGGAACAAAGGTCAATATGGGCGAAGCTGTTGGTGTTATCGCTGCGCAATCCATTGGTGAGCCGGGTACGCAGCTCACCATGCGAACCTTCCATATTGGTGGAACGGCGTCTGTTTCCGATAAATCTGTTATTGAATCGTCTAATGAAGGGACAATCCAATATGAAGCGGATGATGTCATCGCAACAGATCATAACTTCATTGCGAAGTCTCGGAAGCTGGAATTCCAAGTCGTTGATAAAGACGGAAAAGATTTGGAAACACATAAAGTCGATTACGGCACACGCTTGGCGCTCAAAAATGGCGCGAAAGTTAAGCGCGGTGATCGTCTGGCGGAATGGGATCCATATGCGACACCAATCATCACCGAAGTTGGTGGTACGGTCCGCTTGCTCGATATTGTTGACGGTGTTTCTGCAAAGGAAGAAACCGACGAAGATACAGGTATTTCTTCCAAGGTGATTGTTGACTGGCGTGCGTCATCCAAATCCGGTGATATTCAGCCTGTCGCTGTTATCGAGGATGCAAACGGTGAACCTGTCAAATTGCCGAATGGCAATATCGCCCGTTACATGCTCGCCGTTGGCTCAATCCTGTCTGTTGAGGACGGTGCCGAGGTCAAGCCGGGGGCAATTCTCGCCCGTATCGCACGTGGGTCAGCGACCCAGCGCGATATTACAGGTGGTCTGCCACGTGTTGCCGAACTGTTCGAAGCCCGTCGTCCAAAAGATGATGCGGTTATCGCGGATATGGACGGTAAGATTGAATTTACGCGCGATTATAAAAACAAGCGTAAAGTTCAAATCACACCGGAAGATGAAACTCTGGAGCCATCCACATTCTTGATCGCCAAAGGTAAGCATATGCTTGTTGCTGATGGCGATAAGGTCAAGAAAGGGGATTACCTCATCGACGGTAATCCAGCGCCGCATGACATCCTCGCCATTATGGG
>CAYZGF010000298.1:0-2608 GCA_964477595.1 uncultured Algimonas sp. | reverse complement strand
TGATGGCGGCGCCAAACTTGATTGGCCTTATCCTTCTTTCGCCTGTCGTCTTTAAGTTGGCGAAGGAATATTTCGACAAGGATAAAATCGCGAATGACGGTTTGATCGACCAAGACGATCTTGAATAGGTCAGTTCGACATGACTGAAGAAACGATCCCTCCGGAAGCGAAGCTGGAGGGACAGAAAAAACTCCCCTTCTGGATCGATTTCGGGCCGCTTTTGGTCTTTTTGGCGGCGTTTTATTATTTGAAACGTGACCATCCGGACGATGCCCTTATTTGGGCTGCGGGTGTCCTGGCCGTGGCGGCGGTTATTGCACTGGCCTATGCTTGGCTGAAATATAAACACACCTCACCCATTTTGATTTTCTCAACGGTGGCGGTGGGCGGATTTGCACTTGCGGCCTTTATTTTCGATGACAAACGCTTCGTCTTTATGAAACCGACCGTCATGAATGCATTATTCGGGACCGCTGTGCTGGGGGGTGTTTTCCTTAAAAAGAACATCATCAAAATGTTCATGGGATCAGCCTTCGAACTTCCTGACAGCAAATGGAATATACTGGCGATACGATGGGGACTTTTCTTCTTTGCCATGGCCATTTTAAACGAAATCATCTGGCGGAATTTCTCGGAAAGCTTTTGGGCAAATTTCAAAGTCTTCGGCTTTCTGCCGCTGACCATTATCTTCACAGCCACCCAAATCCCGTTTCTAACAAAATACGGTAAAATGCGGGAATAAGTTCACACGCCATTAACCCTGTTTAAGCGCGGATGCCTTATAACCCGATTTGTATCATTGAAATCCAACAGTGAACGTGTATTGGCCAGAATGTCGCTGGTGGAGCGACGGGGCTGGGCAACGCACATGACAACAAAATTAGACCTGAGCGGTTATCCAGCTGTGGAGGCTGTTCGAAAAGCGATTGAAGCCGATCGCGATTGGGACACGGCGGAGAGCGCGGAAAAACTTCATTTTTATATTTTGCGGGCCGCTCAAAATGTAGATCGATTTGAGCCTTTTTCAGATGCCGAGCTGGTCCTCAATCACTATCTCACGGCCCGTATGGCCGGGAAACGGCTCTGTGATTATGCGTGGCGGATGTTTGCGCAAAGCCTTTAGGCGCCTCAAAATCTTTTAAATTGCATAGTGGGTTGCAGCGATGAACCGTTGAAAAATCAGCCATGCTTTGTCATAAGCCGCCCAACGACAGACCCCAAAATTTGAGGACCCCATCGAAATGGCATCATTGGACAGCTTTAACTGCGAACGCGAGATGAAAGTCCGCGGCGGAACTTACACTTATTACGACCTGAAAGAGGCAGAGAAGAACGGCCTTTCAGGCGTGTCCAAATTGCCTCGCTCTCTCAAAGTGCTTCTCGAAAACCTGCTTCGCCATGAAGACGGCAACACAGTCAAAAAAGAAGACATCCAGGCCATCGCAGATTGGTTGGGTCCTAAAACCTCAACACATGAAATTGCCTATCGTCCGGCCCGTGTTTTGATGCAGGATTTCACAGGCGTTCCAGCCGTCGTTGACCTCGCCTCTATGCGTGACGCGATTGTCAAGCTCGGTGGATCACCCGAGGCGATTAACCCGCTCAACCCTGTCCATCTGGTCATCGACCACTCGGTCATGGTCGATTATTTCGGAACGGCAGATTCAGAGAAGAAGAATGTAAAACGCGAATATGAGCGTAATGGCGAGCGCTATGACTTCCTGAAATGGGGTCAAACCGCCTTTGATAATTTCGCGGTTGTGCCTCCCGGAACCGGAATTTGTCACCAAGTCAATTTCGAGCATTTGGCGCAAACAGTTTGGACAAAGACAGTCGACGGCAAAACTTATGCTTTCCCTGACACGCTCGTCGGGACGGATTCACATACTACTATGATCAACGGCATCTCCGTTCTGGGTTGGGGCGTTGGCGGGATTGAGGCCGAAGCCGCTATGCTGGGTCAGCCCATTTCCATGCTGATTCCCGAAGTCGTCGGGTTTGAACTTACCGGACAGCTACCTGAAGGATCTACCGCGACTGACCTCGTCTTGCGCGTTGTTGAAATGTTGCGTCAGAAAGGCGTTGTCGGGAAATTCGTTGAGTTTTACGGCGCAGGTTTGGATCACCTTTCGCTCGAAGATCAAGCCACATTGGCTAATATGGCACCGGAATATGGCGCGACCTGCGGCTTCTTCCCTGTCGATGCAGACACACTCCGCTACCTCAAAGCCACAGGCCGTGATGAGGCGCGCATTGATTTGGTCGAAGCGTACGCCAAACAACAAGGCTTCTGGCGTGATGACAGCACACCCGTCTTCACGAGCACGACCAGCCTTGACATGAGCAGTGTACGTCCGGCGATTTCCGGCCCGAAACGTCCGCAAGACCGTTTTGACCTGAAAGGTGCAAATGTGAAATTTGCACAAATCCTGCGCGATGAATTCGGCAAGACACCGGACGGCGATACAGCCATCGAAGTGGAAGGCGCAGGCTATTCCATCGACCATGGCGACGTCATGATTGCCGCCATTACGTCCTGTACCAATACCTCCAACCCATCCGTTATGATGGCGGCGGGTTTGGTCGCGAAAAAGGCCCGTGAAAAAGG
>CAYZGF010000297.1:1585-2625 GCA_964477595.1 uncultured Algimonas sp. | reverse complement strand
ATATTCAATTCCGGCCTGGCGGGGTGAGAAGCAAACGGGCGGCGTTTGCGGGACGGAGGCGGGAATGCGGTGGATTTCGCTCGTCGTGTGATTATGCGCGCTGATTTCGATAAAGGCATCATCATCGGATCCTCCGACACTGACAAAAAATCCGGGGTCTTGCTCTTCATAGGCCGTGTAGATTTTGCCCAGCGGATCAAACACATCGCGAAAGCGCACCGCATAGGGCCGCTGGTTTTCGTCGCGTTCGACCCAGAATAAGGTCCGGTTATCCTGCGCCCAAACGAGCGCGCCTGCGGATCGGTCAATCCCGGTGGCGGAGACCTCGCCACTCTTCAAATCACGTAAGAAGACTTGGTAATTCTCACTGCCCTTATCATCCACGGAATAGGCGAGCCATTTATGGTCGGGACTGTGCGAGACATCACCGAGGTCAAAGAATTTTGTGTCTTTGGCTTCTGCATCACAATCCAAGATGATCTCGTCTTCCGGCGTTGCAGAGGCTGTCTTGTGTCGTGCGTAAACGCCGTGCTGGTCCCCCTCGCGGTAAAAATGGAAATAGGCATAAGGCCCGTCCGGCATGGGAACCCCGCGCGCCGTCGGTTCCAGTCGGCCTTTCATTTCCGCGAAAATTGCATCTTTCAGGGCGGCCACAGGTTCCAGAGCCGCGGTGGTATAGGCGTTTTCCCGCTCCAGATGGGCGCGAATATCCGCATTCAAAACAGACGGATCCCGCATAACGGCCTGCCAATTCTCATCGCGCATCCAAGCATAATCATCCGTCCAGCTTGTCCCAAAACGGCTATGGGTGTGGGGACGTTTTTCGGCCAGCGGGGCGGGCTGAACGGGACGGATTTTCATATGATCTCTCCTCATGAAGACCCGACATAGGGAGCCTACCCGGTAAAGTGTAGAGGGCGAATGCAGGTCACCTCCCATTAACCCTCTCTGTTTATGGTGAAGGCGAACCTATTGCTTGCGCATGCCAACCTAACAAGTGAGACACATGGCCGGATTAGCCATTCAACAAAAAAGCGACC
>CAYZGF010000297.1:0-1575 GCA_964477595.1 uncultured Algimonas sp. | reverse complement strand
CCCTATTGAGGCGCCTCTCATCCTCGATCCTGCGGATGTTGACGTGGATGATAAAGCCGTCCGTCGTCAGCTGGCAAAGCGTTTGGCCGACGTTATTTGTATTCCAGCCAGCCAATTAACTCCTCAGGAACGCCATATGGCGGGGGATGTATTGGTTGAACTTCTTCGCACGGCTGATGCTGACATTCGGGAATCTGTCGCGAAGCGTCTCGTCATGTTGAATGAAGCCCCGCGGACAATCCTTGTTATTTTGGCAAAGGACGAGATCAAAATCGCGCGGCACGTTCTAGAGAAAAGTCGGTCGCTGACAGATTCGGATTTGATCCAAATTGCCCGCAAAGTGTCCGGTGCTCACCGCGCGGTCATCGCAACCCGCCGCAAAATCTCGGACGCAGTTGTCGATGCGATGGTTGAATTTCTTGAAGAGGATGTCGTCGAACCCCTTTTGCGGAATAAAAACGCGCAATTTTCTGAAACCGCTATTCAACGTATTTTGACTGTGTCCCGCTCTCACCAACCTTATGTTGAGCTACTGGTAAAGCGGGATGAGTTACGCCCGTCACATGGCCTAACCATGTTCTGGTGGGCGACAACGGCCAATAGGAAGAAAATTCTTCACCGTTTCGCCGTGACGCGCGGCGTTTTGCAGGAAAGCTGCGCCGATCTGTTCCCGAAAGCTGCCGCCGATGGTTGGACGGATGCGGGTGTGCGGAAAGCGCTACAATTCATTGAGCGTCGTCAACGTAATCGCGCGGCGATTGAACGATCTGAATATGAAGGTTTGGAAGCGGCGATTGACGCGGCAGAAGCCCAGGGATTGACGCGAAAGCTGACAGAAGAAATTTCCTATATGGCCGGGGTAAAACCGGCGACGGGCGCACAGATTCTCACAGATAAAGGCGGGGAGGGCATTGCCATTCTCTGTAAAGCACCGGGATTGAAACGCGAACATATTGAAAAATTATGGCGGGCTTTGAAACGTCCTTTGCATGAAGCCGACGGAACCATGCACCCCAGTCTTGCCCGCGTCATGGAAACCTATGACCGGATCTCCACGGATAAAGCGCAAACAGTTTTGCGCTATTGGAACTGGTCATTGACCGCATCTTTAAACGCGGATGTTTTGCGCTACATCAAAAACGGCGTCATCCCGCGTGAAGAAGAATTCGGCGCAGCCGCAATCACGGCGGCCTTGGTGTTCTCTCACCGGGGATAAGGTCCGCTTCCGTTTTCGGCAAAAGATTTATTTGAACCTATTTTAGGTCTCAGGGGTTAGTCTTCTCGAAGGAGAAGCTAAATGACTGATACTGCACATTATAAAAAAGTTCTGACGGAGCGCCGCGCTTATCTGATGAATAAATCCGAAGAGATTGAAGATAAGTTTGAGCAATCCGGCGACGAGCCCTTTGACGGCGATAGCGGCGAAGTTCGGAATCTGGATGTTCTCGATGATTTGGACGATATGGCGCAAAGTGAAATTCGCGCGATTGACGCGGCACTAGACAGGATAAAGAACGGTACATTTGGGATTTGCGTGATCATCGGTGATCCGTTTGAAGCGGACAGGCTTAAAAC
>CAYZGF010000296.1:0-2640 GCA_964477595.1 uncultured Algimonas sp. | reverse complement strand
AAAACGGGACCGGATTGGAATCCCTGCATGTCGCCTTTGGCATCGACTTTTTCTATCGGCGCAGTGTCAATTAATTCGACGTCGGCTTCCGTCTCGCCAAAGGCTTCGACGAGGAGCGGCGCGAATTTATTTAGCCCCGCCGCATTCCAACTGCCCGTATTGATTTTGGACCACCCGATTGTCCGCGCCAGCATCGCGTCTTGGCGTTTCGCCAGCGCGTCCAATGCGGCTTGGTCAATGTCGGTCAGTTCCCCGAGGGGAATATCGTCGGCTCTCATGTGGAGGTCCTTTGGAAATCATAGAGGTTTGGCAGATCGAGAATTTGCGTCAACGCATCGAGCGCGTCGCGGCTTTCCTGCAGAAATTTTGCATCGCCCAAATCATCAATACTGAGGCGGTCGCGGTAATGGGTTTTGACCCAATTTTCTAAGACGCCGATTTTATCATGAGTCATGATCACGCCTGAATGCACCGCATCTCGTTGCGCGTCAGTCATCGCCACGCGCAGACGCAGGCAAGCGGGTCCGCCGCCATTAGCCATGCTTTGACGCAGATCGAGATAATGCGCCTGCGTGATCGGATTATCCCCCGCCAATGTTTGATCAACGAAAGCTTTGGTCGAGGGCGTCTCTTCGACTTGCGTGGGCAGGATCAACGCCATCTCCCCGCTCGGCAATGTCACGAGCTGGGAATTAAAGAGATAGGATGAAATCACATCGCCCAGAGGCACATCTTTCACGGGGGCCATAATGAAGTGCGGCGTGAAGCCCGTCGCTTTTTCGGTAACTGATGTTTCCAATGCGGACGGGTCATCAAAGGCATTTTCGTGAAAGAATAAAACCGTCTCATTCGAGACGCAGACGACATCATTATGAAACGCGCCCGCATTAATCGCGGTTGCGCTTTGCGGATGAAAGACTGCGTTAGAGTTGTTCAGTCCATGCAGACGGGCAACCGCTTCCGAGGCTTGCAGTGTTTGACGACCGGGAAATTTCAAATCCGTTTTCGGGCCAAGCGCGTCGCGCCCATAGATGAAAAGCTCGACACCCGCCTCACCATGAGATGCGCACAGGCGGTTATGGTTTGCCGCCCCCTCATCACCGAGAAGAGGCGTATGGGCGAGCGGCGCATGTACGGCGAAATGATCCGCATCGCCAAATATCATCGAAAGCGCCCGATGAGTCTGCCCGTCTTCCAAAGCGCGGTGCGGCATGGCGGTCAGATTGGCCGGTGTGAAATGCACACGTCCATCACCGCTATCCGCAGAAGGCGTCACCGTGGCTGCATTGGCGGTCCACATGCAGGAGGCGGAGCTGTAATTCGCGACCAGAGCGGGGCTTTGCGCGAAAGCACTTTCCAAGACCTGCGCATCCGTTCCCGAAAACCCCAAGGCGCGGAGACCCGGCACAAGGGGCCGTTCCTGCGGCGGCAACACGGCTTGCGGCAAACCGAGATCGATGAGGCGACGCATTTTTGCCAAGCCTTGCAGCGCCGCAGCTTTGGGATTGGCGGCATTCCCCTTATGTTTGGAAGACGCAATATTGCCGTGGCTCAGCCCCGCATAATTATGGCTTGGTCCGACCAACCCGTCGAAGTTCATCTCAATGGACATATGATTAACCCCGACGGTTCTGGGCCAGCGCAACATGTGGCGTGATCGTGCCCAGCAATTCGCAGGCTTCGCGACCCGCTTTTTCTGCGCCTGGATAGGCAGGACCAATCGCGGCGCGGAAGGTTTCGCCCTCACCCGTGAAATGGAGATATTTGGACTCGGCTTCCGTCACCCCGCCGCCAGTCGCTTGAAACGCGCTTTGCGTGATTAAGGTCCTGTCCGTGCGGCAGCGTATGGCCGGACCGCCATCGAAAATATCGCACAGATCCGTATCCTCAAATCCGGCATCCATCAGCAGGCCCATCGCCCCGGCAGAGAGATCATGCGGTTTCCCCGCACACTCCCTCACCACATCCGGCAGAAGGTTCAACATGATTGGCAAGGCCGGGCAAAGCTCGACAATAAAGACGGCGTCGCCTGCAGATAAACGATCCGCTTCGGCAAAATCTGTTTGAATAAATTTCGACGTCAGATGTTGCCAAAAAGGCGATTTTCCATCGTCGCCCACCCATCCTCGGATGTCCGCCATAAGACGGTCTTCAAACCGGTCTCGATGGGCATGAATAAACCCAAGACGTCCCAAAGACAGCAAACGACCAACACCCGTTCCACGGGCCTCGGGCGCTAAAAATATTGTTGCGAGTTCAGTGTAATCATCGAAATCCGTCGTCAATTGCAGCGTGTCATAACGGACGGATAAGTCTTGCTGCGAGGCTTTGCGCGCATGGCGGGAGCGTTTGAAGGAGTAGAAGGGACGATCCACACCGAGCTTTGGAATAATGCCTGAAATCCCAAGAATCTTACCGTCTCGTTCGGCAACAAAAAGAAGCCTGTTCGCCCCCTTTTTCCCCGCAAGAAAGTCCAGCGACTCCGTGACATATTCTGTCACAGCCGCTTTGGATTTCGGCACAGTCGTCAGGCCGGTATCGGCCTTGGAGGTAAAACGGGTAATCGCTGCGATGTCATCAGCGGCAGCAGGTCGGAAGAGAGCGGTCACGGGCGGCCTTTCAAAACTAAAAGGTCCGGCA
>CAYZGF010000295.1:0-2652 GCA_964477595.1 uncultured Algimonas sp. | reverse complement strand
AATACTGATAAAGCGACATGGGTGTGCAGCCGATTTCTTTAGCAATTCGCCGCATTGAGACATTCCCGAATCCTTCTGTTTTAAACAACCCGCTCGCCACCGTCGAAATTTGAGTACGCATCTCAGCTTTTGTTTTGTCAGACATCGCAGGGCGTCCGCGCTTAGGTCTTTTTGTTTCTTTATCTACCATGACGCAGGCTTCCTGACTTGCATTGCTTGACTCTCAATTTATTATAATATACGCGTATATTTAATTCAAGGGTTTTCCGATGTTTCGACGTACAAATGTATATCTGATTTCCATATTCACGGTCTTAACGCCTGGGGTCGCTTTCGCTGACTCCCATGATGTTTTCGGGCTGTGGCAATCCGAGGCGCGCGATGGATACATCCGCATAGAAGATTGTGGAGACGGCACGCCTTGCGGGACACTGGTTTGGGCAGACCCTGAGAAAATGATCTCAGATTTAGATATCAGAAATAAGGACCGTGAGCTCCGGAGCCGGTCTCTGGTGGGTGTCCCGATTGTTTGGGGTTTCGAGCGGGATGAGAAACACTGGAGCGACGGTAAAATCTATAATCCTGAGGACGGCAAAACATTCAGGTCCAGCTTGAAGCGTCAGAGTGAAGATACACTGAAAGTAAAAGGCTGTTTGGGTCCAATTTGTATATCAAATCGATGGACGCGTGTGCCATCTTATCAAGAGGCGACGTCATCATGATCGAAGTTTTACACGTTTTCGCAACTATAGTGATCGGACTTTATGCTGGTAGCCTGCTGACGGAAGCTATGATTTTGGTTCCGTTCTGGCGGAAGATGGAGCCCGAGGATTTCTTTGCACTACATCACAAAATGGGACCGAACCTTTTCAAGTATTTTGCACCCCTGACCACGATTGCTGTGGGTGCGGCTATTATGTCAGCGATCTTTGGTGATAAATGGAACATAGTTGCCGGGAGCTTGTGTGGTCTGGCGTTCGTTATCTTTTTTGCATATTTCAAAAAAGCGAATGCGTCTTTCGCATCACAAAGTCTTCGTCGCGACGAGCTTGGACCTGAACTTGCACGATGGGCAAGCTGGCATTGGGTCAGAACAGTTTTCGTTACATTGGCTTTTGCAGCCTCAGCGGTCAGTTAAATCCTCGTGAAGGACTAAAACATCCGGGCGCCGGCTCTCACGCGGATCGTTTGCGGGGCGGGGGGGATTAATGTTTCAAACGCGTCTTTGGCTTGGAGGAACGCCGTGACATTGCCGTAGGGCGCATCGGGGTGAAAGAATTTCGCTTTTTTGCGCCAAGCCGCACGAATATCGCCTTCGCGCGCGCTCATGGACAGGCCGAGTGTGAGAAGGGCTTGTTGACGTGTCATTTTGATTGCATCCCTTAATACACCGAAAATATTCGTGCTTAATCTTTCCTTATAAAATAGGAAGAGCCTTAACAGTGTCCCAACGGGCATGGTTAATTTTTTGATATTTACATTTGAAAGTTCAAATTTTGTCCACTGATCCAAACGTTATTCCCCCCACACCGTCCCGCGCGGAGTATTTGGACAATGGTCCGCGCAAAATGGGCTGGCTGCAGGCGGATGAGCCGGTCTCGTTGTTCGAGAAATGGCTGGCAAAAGCCGGTGAGACAGAACCAAATGACCCCAATGCGATGAGCTTGGCGACAGTCGGCGCAGACGGACTGCCCGATGTCCGGATTGTTTTGTTGAAAGGCCTCAGCGACGATGGCTTTGTCTTTTACACAAATGGTCAGAGCGCCAAGGGACAGCAATTATCCGAGACCGGGCAGGCGGCGCTCTGTTTTCATTGGAAGTCTTGGCATCGGCAAGTGCGGGTGCGCGGCGCCGTTCGACCTGTGTCTGCGGAAACATCGGACGCTTATTTCGCGCAGCGCGCCCGTGGCTCCCGCATCGGGGCGTGGGCGTCCGATCAATCTCGACCTGTCGACTCCCGCGAAGCGATGGTAGACTCAGTTGAGGCTGTTGAGGCTAAATTTGCGGGTAAAGATGTGCCGCGTCCACCGCATTGGCATGGCTGGTGTGTCAAGCCGGTTGAGATTGAATTTTGGCAGGATGGAGCCTTTCGCCTGCATGACCGTATCTTATTCAGACGGGATGATATGGGAGTTTGGACTAAAGCGCGACTTTACCCCTAGCGCCCCGACCCGTAAGAGCGGAAGAAAATGAGAGATGATTTATGGCTGATCTAACGCCCCCCAAAGAAACCGCAGACGATATTGCAATCACCCCAAAACAAAGCGGGGACAAGCGGCGCAAGCTACGCCGTTGGGTGAACCGGATCACATGGGGGTTTATTATCCTGGCGCCCCTCGTATTCGCCGTTGCAGCGATTGGGTATAAGATCGGGCTTTTTGACCTCGGCTTTGCATTCGGGACGCTCAACCAGAAGGTTGGTTTGGTTGTCCTGGCGATCTGTGGAATTATGGGGGTGCTAAGCCTTCTCGGTGCATTTATTGTGACCCCGAGAAAGGGTCTGGTTCCGGGTATTTTGGGAATAGTGATCGCGCTTTTCGCCGTTGGTAAACTCATAGCGACGAAAAAGACTGTCTATGAGGACCTGCCATTTATTCATGATGTTACAACAGACACACAAGACCCACCGGTATTTGGTGAGGTCGTCATGGC
>CAYZGF010000294.1:0-2656 GCA_964477595.1 uncultured Algimonas sp. | reverse complement strand
CTGTCCCACCAGTATGGCCAGCGTTGGACCATGGCGTCGGCTCTCACTCCTAAAGTCCCGGCACAGCCAGATGTGTCACCACCCGATGCTCAGACCCACCGTCTCTCAAACGGGTAGATGACGTCCTACCTAGTCCCGTGTTTGAAAGAACATCTTCAATATAGCTTAGGGTTCGGAAGCGAGGATTATTCTTTTTTGAAATGAGGATCATTCGGGCCGAAGCTTTGAAAAGATGAGGAGAATTTCGGGATGGCCATTATTTAAAATGAGGAAAAGGAGTATCGTACCGCATCTGATTTACCGCCAATAATTGCATTCAGCTTGCGTTAGGATTCGGTTTTTTAGGATTATCCTATGATTAACACGATGAAGCCCCCTACACTCTCCCCCTCCCCGCAGCTGGATTCGCAGACCGATATGCTGCTGCGATTGCTTGCACAGGTGATATTAGCAGATGGTCACATTTTGTCGTCTGAACTTGAGGCCTTAGCCCGCGGCGTCAATCAACTTGACCTTACTGATCAATTCGCAACGCCTCTTTCAGACATCGACATTCGAAATTGGTTTGAGAATTACAAATTGGCGCTAAATGCTGAAACCTCTCCTTTACGGAAAGACGTTGCGCTGACCTACCTCATACTGAAACTGGCGGATTACCCGAATAAGAAAGCCGTTATTGACGTGCTGACCGAGATTAGCCTCGCGGACGCTAATTTCCATATTGAGGAAAAAACGCTGATCTCAATCGTGAAAGCCTTCTGGCAATTTGAAGGACTCGATGCCCCGAATGCCAAAATTGAAACCTAGCGCCGACGGTCCATCACGCCGTCAATAACATCGTAAATCGCGCCGATTTCGTTTAGAATTTTTTGCGTTCTGGCTGTTTCCAGCAAGGGCTTGAACATGCTGCCCGGCTCATAGCGATTAGCTGTTTCAATCGCGATCAGCAACTGTCCGCCAATAAAAGCGAAGCGGATATTCTTGCCATCGACGGAATTTTCCAAATCCACGAGTCGTTGCATGAAAGTCGGCGTCAGGAGGTAGCGCGCCTCGACTTGGTCCGTGCCATAGGCTTCAAAGATTTTCTCAAAAACCGGATCGACCAGTCCGACCCGTTTCATGTCACCGCGCTTCTTCCTGTTGAAAATCCCGCTATCGCGCAGAACGACTGTCTTTCCGAGAAAGTCTTGATCAAATTGAAGGGCCAGAAGTTGGCCGCGAAATTTCGTGACCCATTTACGGTTCTTCCCTGACCCTTCTTTCTTTTCAAGATGGGCTTCGTAAAATTGAAACCCTGCGCCATGGGCCTCGCCACTCATCATATCTTCGAAATTTGAACGCGTGAAATTTCGTGTAACCAAATCCATATATGTGAAGAATTCGAAATTGGCGGGCTCCTCAATTGTCTCTGTAAACGCCCACCCTAGAAAGCGACACACTCCGCCGACAATATTATCCTTCGTTCCGGATTTAACATCCCGCATCATATATTGCGCGCCACCTGTGCCGAAAACGACGCCTACACCTGTAATTATCGCATAGGCCATGAAAGGCGCGCGCAGATATATGGCGAGGGCCAAGGCCGCAATGGTCACACCCGCAATAATGGGCACGGCCTTTTTGATCTTCGCGATGACCTCAAGCCGCGCGGTCTCTTGGACCTCTAAACCCGGCAAAATCTCGGCATCATAAAAGGCCGAGAAGCCTTTGAACTCTTTATGATGTTCATTGAATTGATGCATGGCGCCCCCTTATCGGCGACTACCCTAACCCATCCAGAGCGGCCTGCAAGGTTTCGACTTCGGCGGCATAGCCTGCGCGGCGTTCCTTTTGCAGGTTCACGACCTTTTCCGGGGCTTTGGCGACAAAAGCTTCATTGCTGAGCTTTTTATCGATCTTTTCGATCTCGCTCTGGGCTTTCTCGATTTCCTTGGACAAACGTTTCCGCTCAGCCTCCATATCGATGAGGCCTGCCAGGGGAATCGCGAATTGCACACCGTCCACGACAGTTTGCAGCGCATTATCCGGAACACTCGCAGCCAGCTCGACGGCCTCAACCCGCGCCATGGGCGAGAGCTGCGGGGCATAGGTCGCAAGGCGTGGGTCCAGCGCATCTGCGCACATCAGCAGCGGAGCCTTCTTCGCAGGCGGGATGTTCATATCTGCGCGGACCGAACGGATATTGGTAATGAGCGTTTGCAGCCATTCGATTTCAGAAACAGCATCCGCGCTCAACAGCTCTTCGCCATAGGTCGGCCAATCCGCCGTGATGAGATGACCCTCGCGGCCCTCTGTCACCTTCGCCCAGAGGTCTTCGGTGATGAACGGCATGAAGGGATGCAGCAGGATCAGGATTTGATCGAGCACCCAGGCAAATGTTTTACGAGTCTCTTCTTTCTCAGCCCCATCCTCACCGGAGAGTAGCGGTTTGGATAGCTCCAAATACCAGGCACAGAATGTGTCCCAAGTGAATTTATAGACGGCATCGGCGGCATCATTAAAACGATAGGCATCGATATAGCGTGTGATCTCGGCGGCGGTTTTGGCCGTCTCGGAAATGATCCATTGATTGACGGGCAATACTGCAGAAGACGGATCGAAGCCGTCCGCCGATACACAACCATTCATCTGACCGAAATTGGCGGCGGACCAGAGC
>CAYZGF010000293.1:0-2660 GCA_964477595.1 uncultured Algimonas sp. | reverse complement strand
TCTGGCTCTTCTTTATCGGCGTGAATGTGATCTTCTTCCCGCAGCATTTCTTGGGCTTGAACGGTATGCCACGTCGCTATGTCGATTATCCGGAAGAGTTTGCAATCTGGAACGCTGTCTCCTCAGCAGGCGCGTGGATTACACTTGCCGGTGTCGCTTTCTTCTTCTTGATGCTGATTGAAGCGCTTCTCATTAATCGTAAGCGGGTTGGTGATAATTATTGGGGTGAAGGTGCAACGACACTGGAATGGACACTGTCCTCTCCGCCGCCATATCACCAATTCAACACGCTTCCGCGCATTGAGGATAATGACGAGCACTAAGTTTCCTCAAATCATGAAATAAGAAAAGCCGTTCCAGTTGGGGCGGCTTTTTTCTTGGCTGGGAACTGCGGCAAATGTTCATCATCCCTTGTGAGTCTGTCGGTTTTAGACGATATGGGCGGCAATGAGTTCTGATACACATATCATCAGCGACGAGCCTGTGGCTTTGGCAGGGGCGGGGCTGTCCTTGGCGGGACCGCGCGACTTCTTTCAGTTGATGAAACCACGCGTGATGAGCCTCGTGATTTTTACAGCCATCATAGGGCTGGTTGTCGCGCCGGGATCGCTACCTCTTTTTAATTCTATTATCGCAATCGCCTTTATTGCAGTGGGTGCTGGCGCGTCGGGTGCTCTGAATATGTGGTATGATGCCGATATTGACGCGCAGATGACGCGGACGAAGAAACGGCCTTTGCCACGTGGGGTGATGGCGCCGGGCACAGCCCTGACCTTTGGATTTTTGCTCTCTGTTGTCTCTGTTTGGATGTTGGCCCTCGCGACGAATTATGTCGCCGCAGGGTTATTGGCCTTCACCATATTCTTTTATGTTGTCATTTACACCATGTTGTTGAAGCGGCGGACGCCTCAGAACATTGTGATTGGCGGCGCGCCCGGCGCTCTGCCACCTATGATTGGCTATGCCGCAGTGACGGGAACGGTCACGCTGGACAGCCTTATTCTGTTTCTAATCATTTTCATTTGGACACCGCCGCATTTCTGGGCCTTGGCACTTTATAAACTCAGCGATTATGGCCGCGTCGGGATCCCGATGATGCCAAATGTCGCGGGTCCGAAATCCACGCGCAATCAGATATTTGGCTATTCAGTCGTTTTGGCCGCCGTCGCCGCTGCGCCTGTCTTTACGGGTCTCAGCGGGTCCGTTTACGCGTTCGGCGCTCTACTTCTCAATATTGGCTTTGTCGCTTTGGCCTTCAAAGTCTGGCGATCCCGCGCAGGCGAGAAAGACGAAGTTCAGCCCGAGAGCCTCTATGAGGTTCAAAAAGGCGACCGCGATGCGCGTAACCTCTTCGCCTTCTCAATCCTTTATCTCTTTGCTATCTTCGCCCTGATCGGTGTTGATTATCTCTTACGCGGAAGTCTCTAATATGAAGGAATATCGCGACAAACCCACCGAGTTTTCCGAACCCACAGATGCGGAAGTAAGAGCCCGTACCAAGCGCAATATCGCTTTGGCAATTGGCCTTCTTCTCTTCGTCATTCTTGTTTTTGTAACCATGGTCAGCCGGGGGCAGTTACCTAATGCCGTCTAATCGTAAAACACTCATCATTCTATCCGGCGTTGGTATCGCCATGCTCGGGCTCGGTTTTGCATCGGACCCGCTTTATGACACCTTTTGTCGTGTAACCGGATATGGCGGCACGCCCAAAATCGCAGATGATAACCTGTCCGAGGTCATTGACCGCACTGTAACGGTCGAGTTCGACTCTAATGTTGCGCAGGACCTGCCTTGGAAATTCCGTCCGGACCAGCGCCGCATGGATGTAAAAATAGGTCAGTCTGGCTTGGCCTATTACACAGTTGAAAATACGGGCGATTATCCGGTGACGGGCGTTGCGAATTTCAATGTGATGCCGATCAAAGCGGCTCCATATTTTGTGAAAACAGATTGCTTTTGTTTTGAAGAACAAACGATCCCGGCGGGCGGGACTTTGAACTTACCGGTAATCTTCTTTGTCGATCCACAAATGGATGAAGAATCGCGCTTGGATGACATCAAGTCGATCACGCTTAGCTACACCTTCTTCCCAACTGAAGAGGGCACAATGCCCGCCCAAATTTACGGCGAAACGACTGTAACCGCAACGAACTAATGCAATCTGACATATTGCGGCGACGGGATGGCAGGGCTATAGCGACATCGACTTTAACTCCACGCGCTTAGTCGCGTGATTCAAACGATAAGAGTACACTCATGGCCGGACACGCCGTCGAACACGACTATCACCTTATTCCGCCATCCCCATGGCCCTTCCTGTCAGGCATTGCCGCCTTGGTTTGGGGTGCTGGTATGGTCATCTTCTTTGCCGGATTAACGCCGCGTACGGGTGAGTCCCCGATGATGGAATGGTTCTTCTCGAAGGGGCTAGACAGTTTGCAAGATTCCTATCGTTCAAGCGCCGATAAAATCGGTGCCGATGGCGGTTGGTTCTTCCTTGTCGTGGGTAGCTTATTCGCCGCTTATGTCATGTATGGCTGGTGGAAAGACGTTGCGGCGGAAAGCCGTGCGGGGGATCACACACCTGTCGTTGATATTGGTCTGCGCTACGGCATGATCATGTTCATCATGCAGGAAGCCATGTTCTTCGTGGGCTGGT
>CAYZGF010000292.1:0-2680 GCA_964477595.1 uncultured Algimonas sp. | reverse complement strand
CCTTCCAAGCCAACAGACAGGCGGACCAGACCATCACTGATATCATGCCGTGCGCGTTCTTCGGGCGTGTAGGTTGAGTGTGTCATGCTAGCGGGATGCTGGATAAGGGTTTCGGTGTCGCCCAAGGACACGGCGCAATGGATCATTTGCGTGGCGTCGATGAGTGTTTGCCCAGCGGATATTCCGCCTTTTAATTCAAAGGCAATCATGCCGCCGAAATCTGTCATTTGGCGCGTTGCCAGCTCATGTTGATCAAAGCTCGGCAGTCCCGGATACCAAACACGTTCGACTTTGGGTGAGGCCTCCAAGCGCTTCGCAATCTCCATCGCACTTTGGCAATGACGGTCCATGCGCAGTTCCAGCGTTTTGATACCGCGTAATACCATGGAGGCGTTAAACGGGCTCATCACCGCGCCTGTCATATCCTTCATGCCGTAGAGGCGGATTTGTTGGACTGTTTCCATATCGCCGACAAGAAGACCGGCTATGACATCCCCATGCCCGCCGAGGTATTTTGTTGCGGAGTGCACGACGAGGTCTGCACCCATACTGATGGGCTGGGTGAGGTAAGGCGAGGAATAGGTGTTATCAACAATGACTTTCGCGCCAACCGCATGTGCAATCTCTGAAATGGCTGCAATATCAACAAGACGCATATTCGGATTGGCGGGCGTTTCAAAATAGACGAGTTTTGTTTTCGCAGAAATCGCACCGCTGAGTTTTTGCGGCACCGTCAAATCGACATGTGTCACTGTGATGCCGAACTTCGCGAGTCCGTGATGCAGAAAGGAAAAGGTGCAGCCATAAAGCGTCTTATCCACGATCAACTCATCACTCGGGGACAGCAATGTCCACATCGCGGATGTAATGGCGCCCAGCCCAGAGGAGAGCGCCAGCCCGGCTTCACCGCCCTCTAGGACTGCCATACGCTTTTCCAATAAATCCAATGTCGGGTTTGAAATGCGGGAATAAACATGCCCCGCTTCCTCGCCCGCGAAACGGGCGCCGCCCTGCCCCGCTGTTTCAAACACAAAGGTCGAAGTCATGTGAATGGGCGGGGTGAGTGAGCCTTCATTCTCCAACGGATCATATCCATGGTGGATCGCACGGGTCGCAAAGCTCTGCTTATTTCGAGTCATAACCGCCTCCTGATAGATAGAGGAATAGGCTATTTTAGAAGACAGAACCGTGTTATTCTGCCATATAAATATATTATATTAGCAATATCTGCCAAAAATTGAGACCATATGGACATAAAAGATCGACAAATCATCCGCGCGCTCCAGAAAGACGGGCGCATGACCAATCAAGAATTGGCCGATAAGGTCGGGCTTTCGCCGTCTCCCTGCTTGCGCCGTCTGCGCGCGCTTGAAAAATCCGGCGTCATTCGGGGTTATAGTGTCGATGTGGACCGCGAGGCTTACGGCCTGCCTGTGACTGTTTTCGTGCGCGTGAAATTAGAGAAACACACAAAAATGACGGTCTCGAATTTCGAAAATCAGGTCCGAAAGATTGAAAATATCATCGAATGCCACGTGATGACGGGGCTATCGGACTACTTGCTGAAAGTCGTCATTGAGGATTTGGTAAGTTATGAAAACTTCGTCCGCAAACACTTGCATCCGATTGGCGGCATCGCGTCGATTGATACGAGCTTTGCTTATGGGGTTGTGAAGAAAACGGCCGTACTGCCGAAGGTGGATTGAGCTTTATTTAAAGAGAGCCCCGCAAGTCGGACACTTTTCCGGTATTTCATTTGGGTAATTCCAAACCTTCGATTTCTTCAGGGAAAAGCCTCCAAAGCTGGATTTCTGATAGTCAGACCATCCTTTTCCGCAAAACTCGCAACGCACATAAATCGCCGCTATCATACCAACCGCAACCACGATCAAAAGTGCGATTTCAAACGCCAGATTTCCTAAAACCTGTTCAAGAACACTTTGATCAGGCACCGCCCATTTTGCTAAAAGAAACCCCAATACAGGAACCCAAACAAACGCGTAATAGAACCGCGCTCTGGATCTTAGCTTCGAGACTCGAACCTTGGAATTCGGCTGATTTTGGTTTTCATAATCAGACTTTGTCAATTAACACCTACCGCTCGCCCGGGGCGTAATCCGCCGTGACCTCACCCGCGAGGACATCTTCTAGCGTCATGGCGACGCGCTTATAGCCGCCCTCCGCAAACATCTCCACTTGGTCGTTATAATGCGGAGAGGTTTCATCCAGCGTCGCGCTGCCGAAATTATGGATACTGTCGACCATGTAACTACCATCCGCCGCCCAATCTGCAATGAAGATATGGGTGTCGCCCGCAAAAGCATTCATGACGCCCTCTTTCGCGACACCGTCCCTATCCGCATAGATAGCGCGAAGAATATCAGGGCCTCCGTCAAGCGGGACACTGACATCGCCACGTATGATCCGGCTGACCTCTCCCCACTCCGGATCAAGCCGGCCATAGGCTGACATTAAGTCATTTGCGGTTTTGGCCAGCATTTCCATCGGATCAGCCTCTTTTTCCATGTACTCATAGCCCAACGTGCGCGTGCCCGTAATCACGGCTAGGGCCGCGCCCCGACTGTCCTGTGTGGTTTCACCATCCCAATTACGTAAGATCTCTTGCGCTTGGCTCAGAAGGTCATCATCGGTTTGCGTGGCAACGATTTCTACGACCAGT
>CAYZGF010000291.1:516-2684 GCA_964477595.1 uncultured Algimonas sp. | reverse complement strand
AATACATTGTGGGAGCATGAGCACGGTCCGCGCGGCGGAGATGAGCTGAACCGGATTGAGCCGGGGGCGAATTATGGTTGGCCGCTCGCCACAACAGGTCGCGATTATCAGGGCGCACGGATTTCGCCTTACGAAACATTCGAAGGCATGGTTGACCCGATTCATGACTGGGTGCCGTCCATCGCGCCGTCGGGCCTCGCAATTTATCGCGGCGATATGTTCCCGGAGTGGAACGGCGATGCGCTGATCGGCGGTCTCGCCAGTCGCGATCTACGCCGGGTTGATTTGGAAAACGGGAAAAGTGTTGGTGAAGAGTCCCTTTTGGCCGATTTGGAGGGGCGGGTGCGAGATGTCCGTATTACGAACGATGGCGGCGTACTCATCCTGATCGAAGACCCGGAAAATGGGCGGATTTTAAAGTTACTGCCAAAAGGCTGACTTGTTTTTGAGAATGAGTTGCAAAGTTATTGACATTCATTCGCAACTGGATCATATCGTGTGCATGATCCATTGCATTTGCAATAATATCAACACGGCTAAAGTTGATGCAGCCGCTGCCAATGGCGCGGAAACGGCGGCCTGTGTTCAGCGGGCTTGTGGCACAAAATTCAATTGTGGCCAGTGCCGCGTTGATATTGAGGCCCGACTTAAAGACTGGCGCATTGCTAATCCGGCGCTTGAAGCCGCTGAATAAGCAAGATTTCTCCTTCATTTTTGAGACTGAAACACAAGTGCAGAGATTTCTTTGCAAGTGATTTTCACCTGCACGGATTTTGTTTGACGAAGGCAACCCTCTTGGGTCAGGTGCGCGTAACAAATTTACTCTGAAACAAAACTCACACCTGAAAGACGGAGACTGACATGCGCGGCGATCCCGAAACCATCAAATGGCTCAACACAGCGTTGAAAGCGGAACTGACCGCCATCAATCAATATTTCCTGCATTCGCGGATGCTAAAGGATTGGGGCGTCACCAAGCTCGCCAAAAAAGAATATGAAGAATCTATCGAGGAAATGAACCATGCTGATGAAATCATCGAACGGATTTTATTTCTGGGCGGACTGCCCAATCTTCAAGATCTCGGCAAATTACACATTGGTGAAACCGTCGAAGAAATCCTGCAATGCGATATGAAGCTCGAAGATCACGCCGTGCCCATGTACCGCGACGCGGTCGAGCATTGTGAGAAGGTTCGCGATTACGGCACCCGCGATATCCTGCAGAGAATTCTGACTGAGGAAGAAGAGCATGTCGACTATCTCGAAACGCAATTCGACCTGATCAAACAAATGGGTATCCAGAACTATATCCAATTGCAAAGCGGCGCAGTGACTGAGGGTGAAGGTTAAGCCTGATCCCCTATCTAACATCATTGTGACCATTGTTTTGCAGGGGCTTTAACGCCCCGCCAAGACTTTCCCTCTAAAGCCCGTTCACTGTGATGCGGGCTTTTTTCATATGTGTAACGGCACTTGTGCTGACGGCCTGCGGGTCGGCGCCAAAACCCGACCCTGTGCAATCGGGCGGTGGCTTGGCGCTACGGGACTCTGTAGTGTATTCACAAGTGGACCCGCGCTGGACATCAGACCGCCTTGGAAACAGCTCGGATTCTATGGGGCGCGGCGGCTGTCTCGTGACGGCGGCTTCTATGGCGCTGACAAATCTCGGCTTTCAGACCAATCCGAAAGATTTGAATAAACGTCTCACCCACACAAAGAGCTATACAAAAAATGGCTGGTTGATTTGGGACGGCATTCGCCGCGTGACGGATGGGCGCGCTGTCGCAACCTATTATGATAAGGTTGATGCCCCGACCATTGATGGGTGTATGAAACGGGGACATTATCCGCTGGTGCAGTTTTATCTCCCCAATGGTCGCTCCCATTGGGCGATGATTGTGAGGCATGATGCGCGTGGCTATCACATGCGCGATCCGCTGCGCACGAGTGAAAAGCCGCTGCTCTTCCCGGCAGGAATAGACGGATATCGCGCCGTGCGGTGTGTTGGGTTGGCGGATAAGTAATGGTGTTTTTAGGCCTTCTTCTTTTGCCGCTCTTTATAATTTTGGTGGTGTCGCTTGTTATCCCGATAATTATTGTTCACAAATGGCAGAGCCGTCCCGTATTTGCGCTAATGGTTTCAGCAGCTCTCTACTTGCTACCCATCA
>CAYZGF010000291.1:0-506 GCA_964477595.1 uncultured Algimonas sp. | reverse complement strand
ACCGTGCTGTGCGGTGTGTCGGGTTGGCGGATAGATAAAGATGACGCTGCTACTGTTACTTCTTCCCCTGATTATACTTTTGGGTCTTTCGCTCATTATACCAATTATAATTGTTTTAAAATGGTATCGTCGTCCCATCCTGGCGCTGGTTGTAGCCTTAGGGATTTATCTAATGCCTTTTATATCCATCCTCGCTATCGCTGTTCTCCAAGAGGGCGGTAGTCCGGAAAGACCAGATTCGTTGGTTGGGCTTATAGGGGCCATTGCTATCCTCTTGGTATTCGGCGCTCCGGTTCTAACAATCATACAATGGAAGAGCCGAAGAAATAGGAAGCGACGCGCTCAAGAAAAAATAGATAAGGCCTTTTGAAACAAAAACGCCCAAACCATTGGTTCGGGCGTTGCTCAATCTAAACTACGTGGGTCGCGTTAGCCTTTATTGCCCATCACCTTGGCGAGGATGAAGGACAGGATCGTTCCGCCGATACCACCTGACACGACGCCGC
>CAYZGF010000290.1:0-2685 GCA_964477595.1 uncultured Algimonas sp. | reverse complement strand
GCGTTTAAGCAAAAAAACGAATTAATCCGATTTTACTGGGTCGGCATTTGGGTGTTTATGGCGATGATTGCCGCGTTCTCAGGCGGGTCCGAAACATTGATCCTGTTCCGCTATGATGTCGGAAACGTGCCCATTGCACTCCTGACATCCCTCACGGTTTGTTTCGTGCTATTCGTTATATTTGGCTGGTTCCGCCTTTCCTTCGCCGCCATTATGGCGGGTGTAAGCCATTGGATTAAGACGCGTCGCGGCGTTTAAAGTCCGCCCGCTAAAACCTCTCCCAAGGGCTGCTCTGCCACGGGTTGGGTTGGCACAGCACGGGCCGTCGGCATCGCATTCGGCGCTGCGTTCACATCATCATTGAGACGTCCGAACAGGCTCTTCTGCGCTTGCTGCGGGCTGAGCGCGACCGGACCTGTTGCGAGAATGGCTCCGGGTGACGTCTGCGCTTGCGCCTTTAATTGCGCCAGACGCTGACCGGGCGTCATGGGTTGTGGGCGCGCGGGCGGTTGTGCCGCTGGAATGGGTTGCCCGATCGGTGGGCGGGATGATCCCCGATGCATCATTGGCTGTGGCGGGCGGGCCTGAGAATGCGTCTGCGGACGCTGGAGTCGTGGATCTTGAAATTGAGGGGTCGCAGTACCCTGCCCTGCATAAGGTGCCTGAACACGGCGCGGGCCGGTTGCGCGGCGGGGCGCTTGTCTCTGAACAGCTTGAGCTTGTGGCGGCGTCATGCGCTGCCCTCTGACTTGCCGTGATGGCGCATCCAGTATCGGGCGGAACATTTGCCGCGGGGCTTGTGTAGGCTGACGCATAATTGGGGCTGCGGCTTTCACCTGCGTAGCAGCTTGCCCTTGACGATACCGATTTTGTTGCTCGGTCAGGCTCATATTTTGAACATCCGTTGGGGCGAGCCGCTGTGGTTGCGTGGATTTAGGCACGGCTTGTCTCACAACACGACGGCCGGACGGGCTTTGCCCCACCCTGACAGTGTTGGACCGCGGCGCAGGCTGTGTGCCGACCCGGATCGTATTTGTTGAGCCTGTTGTGACGCGGGATGAAAACGGTGTGGCAGATGTGCTTTCGCCCGAGATTGAGATTTGCGAAGCTATTGGAGCCGAAACCGAGGAAAGAAATTCGCAAATTCCTGACGCTTTCGGATTTGGCTTCACATAATTCCAGCCGCGGCATTGCGCATCCCCTGCGCATTGATTGTCACACACATCGGCACCCGCGGCGACTGTGCTGCTATAGGGCGTTCCGGGGCGGTAGGTGCCTAAATCTGCCGCGAAAGCCGGAGCCGACAGTAAAGTCGCAAATAGGGAGATTGAAAGTAACCGCATGAAAGCCTCGCAGAACAAGAGTCGAATCGTTGATCCAATCTTGCCGTGAAGGCGTTGACGCTTGGTTAACCCTGTTCGTTAAGCTTTGGGCGCGGCTTTCGCGATTTCAGCCAGACTTTCCATCTCGAGCCCTGCCCCGCCAATCAAAGCCCCATTTACATTTTTGAGTGCAAGCAGAGCCTCCGCATTCGCCGGCTTTACGGACCCACCATAAAGCAGGCGCACCTTTGCCCCCACCTGTTCGCGGATTGCGTTGTGCATTTCATCGACATCATTTGGGGTCGCTGTCTTCCCAGTACCAATGGCCCATACGGGTTCATAGGCAATGACATAGTCCTTTAACTTTGGAACACTGGCTTTGATTTGTGCTGCGACGACGGCTTCGGCTTCGCCCGCATCGCGCTGGCTCTCCGTTTCACCAACACAAATGATCGGCACAAGCCCTGCCCTGGCAGCCGCTTTGGCTTTCGCATTAACATCGGCATCTGTATCTCCCGCAGCGCGGCATTCGCTGTGACCGACAATAACATAACTCGCACCAGCGTCTTTCAGCATTTCAGCTGAGACATTGCCTGTATGCGCGCCGGAAATTTCGGCGTGACAGTCCTGTCCGCCCAGCAGCACACCTGTCTGCTCAGGATCGAGCATTGATCCTAAAAGCGTGGCCGGCGGACAAATTAGAACATCTAAATGCTGACGCTGTTCAGAACTATAAAGCGCCGCGAAATCAGCGGGCTTAAACACCCAACTCATATCCCCATGCATCTTCCAATTCGCCGCAATAAGTGTCCGCAATGTCTTCGCCATAATGAGTCTCCGTCTTTCAAACATAATGCCTTTGAAATGACCCGTATTGCAAGCGTATCGCGGCCTTGTAAGCGGTGTGTCTCGTGGGTAAGACAGCGCACGATTTAGGTATTTGGAAACACACTCATGGCTCAATCCATTGGCGGAAAAATCAGAAGCGCTTTCGTCGCCGTTCTTGTTGGCTTACTTGTTCTGGCCTTTGCGGTCTGGGGCGTGAATGATATTTTTGTTCCCGGCGTTCGAAACGCTGTTGTCAGTGTCGGAGATGCGAGCGTCTCCACGCGTGATTTCAACCGGGACTTCCAATCCCGCCTTCGGGAGATCGCGGCTCAGCGCGGCGAAGGTCTGACAAATGAGGAAGCCTATCAGCAAGGCATCCATCGTGACCTACTGTCACAATATCAGGTTCAATTGGCCATTGAGAAGGACGCACAAGACCTTGGCGTTGGTGTAAACCGCGCCGATGCAAAGGCCTATATTGAGGCGATCCCGGCTTTCAGATCAGAGATCACGCAAGAATTTGACCGGAATAGAC
>CAYZGF010000289.1:705-2789 GCA_964477595.1 uncultured Algimonas sp. | reverse complement strand
AACAGTGTGGTGACAATTCCTCAATACCTGCGCGCTTAACGACGTTCTTCCATACTTGCCCAACACTCTCGCCAGACGCATACTGGAAAACTAAATCTTCAGGATTTCGATTACTGGGTATGTTGGCCAAAGCGGCCACGACAGGTGATTGTAAGTGGGCTATCCGACGCGCGTCGGTTTTTGTTTGATTGATGATAACTGTTTTTTTGAAGAGCTCGACATCACTCCACGTGACAGCACACGCTTCCCCTCGACGCGCGCCAGTGCCAAACATGAAGAGGCAAAGCGCAGCAAGGTGAGGAAGTCCGTCCGCGTGGGCCTGACTTGAAAACGCCTCAACCCATTCTTCGGTAGCAGGCGTCTTAGTCTCTGCATTCACTTTAAACCTCTTGACCCGGATTGGTGCACACCACTCCAGTTCGGCAGCGTAGTTGATGATGGCCTGCGCAGGTACAATTGCCTGTCTATTCAACGTCGCATTTGAATGGTGGGGATACAGCTTCAAAGCCATCTGGCGAATTGCTGCGCCAGTGATTGAAGGCACCAACGTGTCACGCCAATAATCTTCAACTTGGTCGAGGAAACGAGTGCTATGTCCGGCTTGCCGATACGCAATGGCTGCTTGGGCAAAGGTCAGCGTTGCCCCGGGTCCATCGAGATGACTTTGCCAAGCTTTCGCTTCGACTTCGGCCGCGATCCTTTCTGCAACCCTCTTGTCCGTTGTTCCCGTAGTGCCGCGTAGTCTCCGTCCGGCAACCGTCCCGCTGTAGTGCCAGATTTTGTTGCGTTTCTTGATTTTGAGCGGCATTCCATCGCCTCCATAAATTCGTCAACATGTCGATCAAGCATAACCATGCGGCGACCTATCTGACAAAAGCAGCCGAGTTCACGAACGGTGTCGGAGACAAAACGGGGGGACGCCCCTAGCTTTTCCGCGAGCGCTTTCGGGGTGATATGACGCGGTAAGATATCGGACATCAAACCTGACCTCCTGCATAGCCTATCGGTCGTTTGCCGGGATTTGGGCTTTGGTCAGCGTCCGGCTGACCTTGCTCAAGCAGCGCTTCTACTTGTGACGGAAGCAAGAGCATCAAATGACCAAGCTTGTAGTAGTTGCCGGTCTTGCGGGCGCGAGACCGAATGAGGCGGGGCGAGACGTGGACGCCATGGTCCAAGAATGACTTACTCCACTCCTCCGGTGTTTGACCTTGTGCTAGCAAATCTGGCACCGCTTTTCTCCAATCCTTGCAACTTTTAACCAGATTAACGCCAATTGCTGGACTTCTCGAGAAGTACCGATTATTTTTCCTAATACCGGAACCATAGGACCGATCCAGGTGGCAAATCGAAAGACTAGCAGCGGCTTTACCTTCGGTGACTACGACGACGAAGACGAGCTCGCACAACTTCAGCTTGAAGAGGAATTGCAGCGCGCGCTGTCGGAAAAACCACACGTGAACTTGCAGAAATTTCGTATTTCAAGGGGGTTTAAGAAATCCGAGATGGCTCAGATGATGGGCGTTTCTGCGAAGAGTTACTACCTTTACGAAGTCGGCAAACGTGCAATCCCTTCAAGTGCGCTCGTTCGACTGGAGGCGTTTACGGGGGCAGACCTGAACGAGGTCCTACTTGGCGTGCCAAAGGCCCCGAAACATGACAGAACGCAGCACATTGTCGACGAGGCGATCAAAGCGCTGTGCTTCCTAGGGCGCGAATACCCCGACATGCCAATTCAGACCAAACGGCGTGTCGTAGATGAAATGTTCCGGTGGCTTCGCGATTTGGAGAAGGCCACACCCAATGACATCATTGAGGCCGTCAAGGTCGTGACTCGCTACAAATACCACCAAGAGAACCTACCCGCTCCGCCCATGTACGAGGACTACGGCGACGACCAAGAGGCGTTTGAACGTGATATGGCGGAATGGGAAAAAATGGTCGAAGAAGATTTGGGGCCCCTCGACTTAGAGGAAAGAAAGGTAAAATCAGTCGAGAGCTAAAAGTTGCACCTCAATCAGCGACAAAGCTTGCGACAAAGCTTGCGACAAAGCTTGCGACAAAGCTTGCGACAAAGCTTGCGACAA
>CAYZGF010000289.1:0-605 GCA_964477595.1 uncultured Algimonas sp. | reverse complement strand
AGCTTGCGGTTTACTCACATAGCCTGCAAGTTGTATTCTCTGGTTCTTTTCAAAAGTGAACCGAATTATTTTATTGGGTTCAATTGATTGAAACGACAAGCTGACGCCACTCCACATGCCGCCTCTCTCATCGAAGGGATGCGTGACTTTGGTTACACGCTTGAGACCGCGATGGCGGATGTTATCGATAATTCAGTTACCGCTAGCGCTTCGGTCGTTGAGATTTTAGCGGAGACTTCGGTTGATGAGCCGTGGATCGCTATACGCGACAATGGACATGGAATGAGTGGCGAAGAGCTTATAGAAGCGATGCGCCCTGGCTCCAAAGACCCTCGGAACAAAAGAGATGGTCACGATTTGGGTCGGTTTGGGCTGGGACTAAAGACCGCGAGCTTTTCTCAGTGTCGTCGATTGACAGTCATTACCCGCAAAAAAGGCGCTACAACGGCCGCAACTTGGGACCTTGACGAGGTTTCCCAGAAAGGTTGGAACATCGAAATAGATGACGCACCTTTCGGAATCCCCGCAACCGATAAACTGGGTGGAGCAGACGGTACTGTTGTCCTTTGGCAAAAGCTAGACAGGCTTTCCACAAATTTCCAGAA
>CAYZGF010000288.1:0-2799 GCA_964477595.1 uncultured Algimonas sp. | reverse complement strand
AATGGTTTGCGGACGCATGGCATCCCATTCCTCGAATTTCAGCGGACGGTTATCGATACAGGATGGCAGGCGAAAACCGTGTTCGGCCAGCGTGCCTTTCCGGTTCGCATCGCCGCGGGACATACCGCCGATTTGTGGAACAGAGACGTGGCTCTCATCCATAAAGAGTAGCGCATTTTCCGGTAGATATTCAAAGAGGGTGGGCGGTGGTTCGCCGGGCGCGCGTCCCGTGAGGTAGCGGGAATAGTTCTCAATGCCATTACAAAACCCGCTGGCGGCCATCATTTCCAAATCAAATTCAGTGCGTTGGGAGAGGCGCTGGGCTTCCAATAATTTTCCTTCGCTCTCAAACAGTTTCAGCGTTTCATTTAATTCGTGTTTGATGCCCTTCATCGCGGATTGGACAGTCGGACGTGGCGTTACATAATGCGAATTGGCGTAAACGCGCACGCTTTGCTTTTCCGCATTAGACCGTCCTGTTAGCGGATCAAATTCGGTAATAGCCTCTATTTCTTCCCCGAAAAATTCAAACCGCCAAGCCGTGTCATCATAATGGGCGGGGAAGAGTTCGATTGTATCGCCGCGTACACGGAAACTCCCGCGCTGAAAGGCGAGGTCATTCCGCGTATATTGCAATTGTACGAGTTGCTGCATCAATGTGCGGGGATCAATCTCCTGGCCGCGCGAGAGATCAATCGTCATTTCTGTGTAGGTTTCGACAGAACCGATACCGTAAATACAGGAGACCGAGGCGACAATGATACAATCATCGCGTTCCAAAATGGCCCGCGTCGCCGCATGACGCATACGGTCGATTTGTTCATTCACAGAACTATCTTTTTCGATGAATGTATCCGTCCGCGGCACATAGGCTTCGGGCTGATAATAGTCATAATATGACACGAAATATTCGACAGCATTATCCGGGAAGAAGCTTTTGAATTCGGAATAAAGCTGTGCGGCAAGCGTCTTATTTGGCGCCATAATCAGCGCGGGACGCTGAGTCTGCTCAATCACCTTGGCCATTGTGAAGGTTTTACCGGATCCGGTAACGCCCAATAGAACTTGATCGCGGTCTATGGAATTGACGCCTGCGACCAGCTCGGGAATGGCTTTGACCTGATCACCCTTCGGCTCAAATTCCGAAACTAGGCGGAACGTCTTTCCACCTTCAATTTTCTCAGGCCGCTCAGGGCGATGCGGCTGCCACATGGATAGATTGGTATCGGATGCGGGGGTAACGGACGGGTTTGGCATGGACTTAAGATAAGTTCTTCAGCGTCGGTGGCAAGGCTTGTCCTCTGCAAGAGTGTGAGGATTCAGTTTGCAGCACCTAGCTTCTCATTGTTTCTGACTCTTTAGGCCATTTCTGGCTTAAATATTTAGCAAACCAATCCGGTGTTATTGCATGCAAGCCAAACCCGATGTCATGTCTTCCGTACATTGATAGACGCGAATCCAATCGATTAGAAACTGATTGGGTAGACTGCTCTCAGCGATTCCTGTTTCGTTTAATGGTTCCGGATAGTTTCCGCCAATCGCTAAGTTGATGATGAGGTAGAAGGATTCATCGAAAGGCGCATTTTCTTTTTCGGGAGCCGCCGCTGTGAACCATTGGTCGCTTGTTTTTGTGGAATATAAGTCTCCATTCAAGAACCATTTTATTATGCCTTCACCCCATTCGACCGCCCAAACGTGATAGGCATCGGCTGGATTTTCGTTATTGGCTAAGTTTGTTCTGTCCCCTGTCGACCGATTGTCCGGATAATTATTGCCAAAGTGCAGGGCACTACTTGTACGGTTTTCGCCATCCGAACCTGTGCATTCATCACATCGAGCGCCCAGATTAACAGCTTCCATAATATCGATTTCGCCGAGGAGAGGCCAAGTGTTCCCATATACGCCGGACCCGCCCAACATCCAAACGGCTGGCCAGGTTCCTTGCCCCTTCGGAAGTTTTGCGCGGAATTCCACGCGACCATAGCGCCAATTCGCGAGTCCTTGTGTGAGTATTTTCCCCGACGTGTAAGGCTGTGTCCGTTGTTGAGAGTCATTTGGATTATTCGGGCCTGTGAAGCTTTCCGTTAGGGCTATAATTCGAAGTAGGCCGTTAACCAATTCAACATTATCGACACGGTCCGTATAACATTGCTTCTCATCATTCCCGCCGCCCCAACAGGCGATTTCCTGAGTCCATTTTTCCGTATCTAATTCGGCTCCGTCGAATTCGTCGGACCAGCTTAAAACCCAACCTTTCCCGGCAGGATGAAAATCTGAACCTTCAGGGGCTGCGTCTGGGACCGGAGGGCGTGTTGGCTCTGTGACAACAGGCGGGGATGGTGGTGTGATGGTCACAGGTGTTGAGCTTGTCTGACTGACTCCTCCTCCGCAGCCCGCAAGGAATAGGCTCAATGCGAGCAGGCCTATACCCAAAGTCCTCGTAAATTGCGATAAAGGTGTGTTTGGCGATTTTGGCAACTGGCTGTCCCCATATATTCAATTTGGCTTTTTCGACACTCATACACATAATGACAGCGCTGTTACTCTGACTTTCCTGAAGTTTAAAAGTCATTTCCCCATAAAAAAACCCAGCCGCGAGGCTGGGTTCTTTTTAAGGGTAGGGGAGGCTACCCAATATTCAGAGAAGAGACGCTTATGCGCTCATCTTATTCTTGGATGGGTCGCGCAGGACATAGCCCCGGCCCCAAACTGTTTCGATATAATGCTCACCTTGCGTAGCCGCTGCGAGTTTCTTGCGCAGCTTACAGATAAACACGTCGATGATTTTCAATTCCGGCT
>CAYZGF010000287.1:0-2813 GCA_964477595.1 uncultured Algimonas sp. | reverse complement strand
TGATGATGTCCATTGTCGACATGGCGAGGCCTGCGCCATTGACCATACAGCCAATGTTCCCATCGAGGGCAACATAAGAGAGGTCATATTTGCTGGCTTCGATTTCTTTCGCGTCTTCTTCTGTTTCGTCGCGGAGTTCTGCGATGTCCGGATGGCGGAACAAAGCATTGCCATCAAAGCTGATCTTCGCGTCCAAGCAGTGCAGACGTTGATCTTCTGTGACGATTAGCGGATTGATCTCCAGCATCGCCATGTCTTTGGCGAGGAAACCTTCATAGAGGATTTTACCGAGCTTACCTGCCTGTTTGGCGAGGTCGCCTTTTAGGTCGAGCGCTTTCGCCAAAGTGCGTCCGTGATGCGGCATAAATCCAGTGGCTGGATCAATGTCGAAATTGATGACTTTTTCCGGTGTATCATGCGCAACGGCTTCGATATCCATGCCACCTTCTGTGGAGACGATGAAGGACACACGTGATGTGTCACGATTAATGATGATGGAGAGATAAAGCTCTCGGTCAATGTCGGAGCCATGCTCAATATACAGCCGGTTGACTTGCTTGCCGTTCTCGTCGGTTTGTTCCGTGACGAGATACTCACCGAGCATTTCCTCGGAGTTCTTGACGACGTCTTCAACAGAGAACGCCAAACGTACGCCGCCTTTGGCATCTGCAGGCGCACCGATAAATTTACCCTTACCGCGGCCACCTGCGTGAATTTGAGACTTAACAACCCAGAGCGGACCGCCGAGTTTTTCAGCTGCAGCTTTGGCCTCAGATGCGTTGAAGATTGCAACACCCTCACTGACGGGCGCGCCGATGGATTTAAGGACAGCTTTGCCCTGATATTCGTGAATATTCATGGAGGTTCCATTTTGCGGAAATGTTCGACTGAAGGAGCGTTATAACGCCCCCGGCAGTCGTCGCAACCGTCCAGTTATAAGCTTTCAACAAGATTTGCAGATGGTCTTATCCAAAAAATAGCATCCACATCGTTCGACCCGGCATAAATGAAAATGCGCCCGGAATAAGTAGCGCAGCGAAAAACATGTTTCGAACATGTTTTTTATGCGCCTTCACATCGCCCTTCCGAATGCTGTTCACAATGAAAAATGAACCTATCAGGGTAATGGGAACAAAGATGTGTATCCAACTAAATTGCCCGTTACCAAGCGAACGAATGAAGTAAGCGCTTATCGCTGTGATCACCATCATTGCGACGAATAGACGCCCGATAAATTTATGGCTCGCCGTGCCTTTCGGGCGCAACCACATAACAATTCCAAACCCCAAAGCGGCCAACGCTGTAATCAAATGAATTTGAATGACCATTGAGGCCTGTGTCACAGCGTCCCAATTCATGACCGCACCTGCCCATAAGCCCAACATTCGCCCGCATCTGGAAATCCTGCCAATTCTTCGATCTTGTAGAGCCGTTTCGACCCCAAGGCTTCCGCCGTTTTGATACTGCCAAGATTATCCTTATCGATGACATGGATACAACGCTCCCAACCCAGCGTGTTAAACGCGTAATCTATGCAGGCGCGCCCGGCTTCTTTTGCATAACCTTTGCGCGTGCTGTCTTTCATGATGGTCCAACCGATTTCAGGTTCGGGCCAACCTTCCGGAAACCACGGCCCGACGCGCCCAACAAACTGACCGGATGATTTCTCGACTACAGCCCAAAATCCATATCCGCGAATCTGCTGGTGTCCAATCAGCGTCGCCATTTGACGCCAACATTGCGCGCGATCGAGTATTTTCCCGCCTATATATCGCACCGTATCTTCATCCGACATCATTTCACACCAACGGTCCAAATCGGCTTCAATGTCAATTTCCCGTAGAATCAGACGCTCAGTTTCAAGAATTTCGGTCATAGGCCACGCTAGCCGATCTCCTGAAATTTAAGCAATAAAAAACCCCGCTTTCGAAAGGGGAAATCGAAAGCGGGGTTGGGTATTCAGCCTGAAGGGAAGGGAACGGATTGGCTGAATGTAAGTCAATTACGCTCAATCAAATGAAAGGTTCCGTGTCATTTTACCCAAAGGCAAAATAAATTTGCTCTCCTCCCACTCAGGTGCGGAAAATGGGTCAGACGCATCATTTGAGAACATATAGGCCTCCGATGGAATGCCCAATAAATCCGTGTCCAGCTCACCATTGCCGTTCTCATCATGATAGATTTTGAAAGCATATTCACCGACAGGTAATCCATTAAACACAACACTGGTCTTAGGACCTGTCACGCGAATCTTTGCGTCGCGGAAAGGTTTGGCCTCGTTATCGAAATTCACACCATCCGCATAAAGCGCAACCAGAATTTGACCTTCATTTGCCTCATAACCCGTTATATTCAAGCTGAGACGCGACGGTGCGTCAGTCGTGGCAGCTTGCGCCTCCACAACTGCGGGCAGTGCCGCGCCGAGTTGGAACGCACCTACAGCTAAGAGCGAGGTAAGCGCGATTTTCGAAATAGGTGATGTGACGCGTTTATGTGTATCGGCATGTTGCATGCTCACTAAATGCGCGGTGAGTATTTGGGTTCCCTTCTTGCGATTTTTTTATGAGATAAAGCAATGTCACAGAACCAAATAAAAACGCCCCTTGCGGGGCGTTGCCGTTTCCACGGTACGATAGCGGAAGATTAAGTCTCTAGATATTAGTCCTTAAGCGACGGCTCCATCTCCTGACAGTCCGCTATGATTTTCTCGACCGCTGCGACGGAGGTCATGAACATTTCACGCTCATCGGCTTTGAGGCGGATATTCATCACTTTTTCGACGCCTTTTGCACCGATCATGGCTGGTGCACCGA
>CAYZGF010000286.1:0-2814 GCA_964477595.1 uncultured Algimonas sp. | reverse complement strand
TTACCATTATCAATTGCGAGGAGCATGACTATCCCTAGCTTCCAAAAAAGACATCGCCCGCATGGACGTCCCGCACCGTGCCATTCTCCAGCCTCACGCGCAACGCCCCGTTTTCCAACAGGCTTTCCGCCTGTCCTTTAAACTCTTCAGCCGGGAGACGGACGGTGACGGGTCCGGGCACCCCCGACGACAACTTAGTCCAATCCGCGCGGGTGGCGGAAAAGCCGTAAGCCAGATGCTTGCGAAACGCTTTATCGAAACAACGCGACAAAATCGCGAGAAACCCTTCGGTACCCGTGAATTCAGGTTCATCCGAATTCAGCGCTGTCGGATTGATATGTTCCAGTAGATGCGTCGCGGGAATATTTCCGCCGTCAGGATGAGACACGAGGTTCACGCCTATACCAATCAGGACATGACCCGCCTTCGCTTCCAGCAAAAGCCCCGCGATCTTACGTCCGCCCAAGAGAACATCGTTTGGCCATTTCAGGCTGGGCTGTGTTATCAGGCTGTAAGCGGATAAGGCATTGGCGACCGCGACCGCTGCAACGAAACTAAGCTTTGCCGCATCCTGAGGTTTTCCGTCAAAGGCATAGCAAGCTGTGCCGTAAAAATTTCCGAGCGGAGAACTCCAATCCCGACCGCGTCGCCCTCGCCCTGCGGTCTGTTGATCAGCTCTCACCCAAAAGGGAGTCGCCTCACCCGCCATAAACAATGTTTCAGCCTCGACATTTGTACTGCCGAGACTGTCATATTGGATGAATTTCAATGCGCTCTGTCTTTGCTTACTGCGCGAAAAGCGCCTGAGCGGCAGTCTCCGCCAAGCCAATGAGTGTCCCGGAAATACCCGGAATGATCAGCAGCGGGAAGATGAGGAGAACCGACAGAACTGCAATGACACGCACCATGCGCGGCGCACGCACAAATTCGCGTGTTGGTTCATCAAACCACATCACCTTAACCAGACGCAGATAGTAGAACGCACCGATAACGGATGCGACGAGCGCAATAACCGCCAACCACCATAGGCCAGCCTCAAACGCAGGTAAGAAGGCATAGAGCTTACCAAAGAAGCCTAGCAGTGGCGGAATACCGATCAATGAAAACATCAGGATCGTGAAGCTGATTGCCATGCCCGGATTTGTTTTGGATAGGCCCGACAGGTCACTGATTTGTTCGACCATCCCATTGCGAAGACGCATTTGCAGGATCGTCGCAAAGACACCAATCACGGTGATAATGTAAATCGTCATGAAGATCAGCATACCCTGAACACCGGCAATCGTCCCCGCGGCCAGAGGCACGAGCGCGTAGCCCATATTAGCGATGGAAGAATAAGCCATCAGGCGTTTGATATTCGTCTGAACAATCGCGCCCAACGCGCCAACGACCATAGACAAGACCGCGAGCACAATAATGACCTGTTGCCATTGCCCGAGAATATCGCCGAAAGGAACGACAATCAGACGCGCGATAATCGCCATGGCGGCCAGTTTCGGTGCGGCAGCAAAGAAACCCGTCACAGGTGTAGGTGAACCTTCATAAACATCAGGTGTCCACATGTGGAATGGTGCGGCGGAAATCTTGAACGCCAAACCACAGAGCAGGAAGACCATACCCGCAATAACGCCGGATGTAGGACCTGAAAGCTCAATTGACGCTCGGATGGTTTCGAAGTCGAGAGACCCTGTAAAGCCGTAAACCATGGACGCGCCGTAAAGCAGTAGACCGGAGGACAAAGCGCCGAGGACGAAATATTTCAACCCGGCTTCTGACGCCCGCAAGCTGTCCCGATTGAAGGCAGCCATGATGTAAAGCGCAAGCGATTGCATCTCGATACCGATATACATGGAGAGAAGATTATTCGCAGAGACCATGATCGACATACCGAGGACGGCATAAAGCGTCAGGACAGAAAACTCGTAACGGTCCAGTTTTTCAGACTGGAAGTAATGCTTTGACAGCAAAAGCGCGGCCGCAGCAGAAAATCCGATGATCGCCTTCAAGAAATCACTGAAATCGTTGTTGTATAGCAATCCGGAAAAAGCGGTCCCATCCGGACGGTCCAGCGCAAAGCCCATCAGGCCGAACACAACCAAGATACCGGCAGAGATATACCGGACAATCGTCGAACGATCTTCAGTTTTGGACAGACCAAAACCGAGGAGCAATGACGCCGTTACAGCCAAAAAGAGTTCAGGCAGGAATGTGGAAACAGTCTGGAACATTACTGAACTCCCGCCGCGATTTGCGCCGTGTTAAAGTCTGCAATCAATTTCTCGACGGACGCCGCTGTCACATCTGTGATCAATGACGGATAGACGCCGAGCAGGATTGTAAAGAATGCCAATATGCCGAGGATGAAGGCTTCGGTTTTGGTCACATCCAAAATACCTTCCAGCTTCTCATTTACAACTTCGCCGAAGATAACTTCACGATAGAGATGCAAAGCATAGACGGCTGATAAGATCATGCCGAAAGCCGCGCCAAAGGCGATCCAAGGATTGACTTGATAAGCCCCGACCATTGTCAGGATTTCACCGACAAAACCGGATGTTCCGGGCAATCCTACATTGGCCATCGTGAAGAGCAGGAAGAACGCCGCATAAACAGGCATCTTGCTGACGAGACCCCCATAGGACGCAATTTCGCGCGTATGCATCCGGTCATAGATGACGCCGACACAGAAGAAGAGTGCGCCGGAAATAACACCATGGCTGAGCATTTGGAAAATACCGCCCTGAATACCTTGCATATTGAAGGTGAAGATACCCATGGTCACAAAGCCCATATGCGCAACGGATGAATAGGCAA
>CAYZGF010000285.1:0-2834 GCA_964477595.1 uncultured Algimonas sp. | reverse complement strand
GATTGACTTAGACAATTCCGGCAGCAGGGTGGCACTCCTGCTGCCTTTTTTATTGCGTGAAGCTCATCCCGTTTCGTCACAAAAAAAGGCCCTCCAATCGGAGAGCCTCAAATCATCTATGCGATGTCGCTTAGTTCACAACACTCGCATGATATGTTGTCAGTTTTTCATGATCAGCGCTTTCAATGAAATCATTGAGGAGGTCCGTCATACAATCGCGCTCAAATTTGCGATTCGAAATTTCGCGCGCTGAGCTCGTCACGCAGGCACTCTCGGCTCTATTGGCCAGAGTTTCATAGACCTTCTCTACGCCCCAATCCGTTTCGAGGTAACGTGTGTCGATTTCGACGCTGACATCATCAGCAGATGTCGCAAAAGCGGCCGGCGCAATCGCTGTGCCGAGTGCAGCCAAAGTGATGGCGAGTGTTTTAAATGTAGTGCGTGCAGTCATGTCAGCTCTCCTTTTATTCGCCTGCTTTTCCCGATGAAAAGCTCCCGGCGGTCTGACACCGCCACCGCCCGGCTGGCACGCCGGGATCGATAGCGGGATAAGGCGTTCGGAAGGGGTTATTCGTCTGCCTTATTGTTTTTCGATAAATCATAAATTCTGCTTTGTCCAGAACTTTTTATCGAAAAACGATAATGTAAGTTTGTGCTTACATTTGTAGTCATAGCAGGCAGATTATGACCGCAGC
Source organism: uncultured Algimonas sp. (assembly GCA_964477595.1). GTDB lineage: Bacteria > Pseudomonadota > Alphaproteobacteria > Caulobacterales > Maricaulaceae > Litorimonas. The sequence continues at coordinate 2,139 of CAYZGF010000285.1, read as the reverse complement.
CTGTCCGTAACCTTGCAATTTAGACAGAATTAGGTTTTTCTTATCGTGCTGCACATAATTTTCATCTTGACGACCGGGTTTTTGACCCTATCTGCTTGCGGCTTGTAATTTTGACGGGAAGACGATTTCGCCATGCAAAAATTTCCAATGACTGTTCAAGGCCATGCGGCACTGGAAACAGAACTAAAACATTTGAAATCCGTGGAACGCCCGGAAATTATCAATGCGATTTCCGTTGCGCGGGACCATGGTGATCTCTCAGAGAACGCCGAATATCATGCCGCAAAAGAAAAGCAGGGCTTTATCGAGGGGCGCATTCAGGAACTCGAGTCAAAGCTAGCTTTGGCACAGGTCATCGATCCTACATCCATGTCCGGTGATGTTGTTCGCTTCGGCGCGACCGTGAAAATCGTCAATGAAGATACGGATGAAGAAAGCACTTACCAAATCGTCGGCGAAGACGAGGCCAATGTGAAACACGGCAAGATTTCCGTGACCTCCCCCATTGCGCGCGCGATGATCACCAAGGAAGTCGGCGATGCCTTTGAAGTCATCGCGCCCGGCGGATCCAAAGGGTATGAGATTCTCGAGGTCGAATATAAATAATGAGCGCAGAGGGCGACCCCGAGACGCCTCGCTGTCTCGTCCTCTCTGATGGTCGGCGCGGAATTGAAAATCAGGCCCTCGGCTTGGCTGAAAGCTGCGCTTCTCTCCGACCCTTAAACATTCAAACGCACCATATCTCGCATGGTAAAACTTTGGCGGCGCTGCCTCCCAAAGCGCAATTACGTTTGGCAAAATTTGATCTGCCCAAATGCGATATGGCGATTGGCTGCGGCCGACAGGCGATCGCGCCCCTCCTTCATCTCAAACGAACTCGTCCGGATGTTATGACGGTTTATGTGCAGGACCCGAGATTGAGTTCTTCACATTTCGATATGGTGATCGCTCCCGCCCATGACGGGATTATAGGACCTAATGTCGAAACCATGATTGGATCCCCCAATCGCGTTACTGAGACGAAAATTGTCGGTGAGACGTTGAGTTTTGCGGACGGTTTATCAAAACTCCCCATGCCGCGGGCGGCCTTGCTGATTGGCGGGGCATCGAAAACCCACAAACTGGACAAAGACACCCATCAGGCCCATCTCGATGCGGCGCGCATACTTATAAAAGCGGGCCAGTCCCTTCTCATCACGACGTCACGCCGGACACCGGATTTTGCTGTTTTGGACTGGAAACGTTTCGCCTCTGATCATGATCACGTCTGGCTGCATGATGGGGAGGGGCCAAACCCTTATTTCGCCTTTCTGGGCGGGGCGGAGATGATTTTGGTCACGGAAGACAGCACCAACATGCTGACGGAAAGCTGCGCCACAGGAAAGCCTGTCTTCCGACTGCCGATGTCCGGAACGCCCGGAAAGTTTCAGACTTTATATGATGCGCTTGAAACGAGGTGCGGCGTTACACTCTATCAGGGTGAATTAGAGGGGGCGGATTATCCGCCTTTGAATGAGACAGCTCGTATAGCGCAGCAAGTCTGGGCGCGTTTTGATGCCCTCACATGCTAAAGCACCTATGTCTTTATTTTGTCTTCGCGGGCTTAGCCGTAGTTTCCGGCTGTAAAACGCTGGTTGTGGATGAGGCTTTTGTTTTTCAGCCCGGACAATTTGGTGACCCCGATGCTATTCGGACAGGGCAAATGCGCTATGAGCAGCTTTTCGACGAACCAACAGACCTAATCATAGATGTTTGGGCAGATGGACAAACAGCGCAACATGTCATCCGCTCAGAAACCTTTGCGAAGTCATCCGTACGACATGATGTATTGGCGGCAGGTGAAGAGCGTTTGGCGATCACATTGATTGAACGGGAAGGCGCCTCACGCCCGCTTGTTGTCCATTGCGGCGGCAATGCGTCCGACAGATATGAATCCGGAACACTCTATGCGCAAAAAATAATCTCCCAAGCAGATGTCCTGATTTTTGACTATCCTGGATATGGCGAGAGTACAGGTCGGGCCAGTGCAGACAGTCTGCGTCAGGCTAATCAAACGCTAGCGCGCTATGTAACCTCTGAGCTTGGAACGCGACGCCCGTTAATTTTATGGGGCCACTCTTTGGGCGGATTTGTCTGCAC
>CAYZGF010000284.1:0-2871 GCA_964477595.1 uncultured Algimonas sp. | reverse complement strand
AATGACCGCGCACTTTTTTGCCGACTTTAACGGGTGCAAGGAAGCGGACTTTTTCGAAGCCGTAATTCACGCCCATCTTCACACCTTCGATGACGAGGCCACCCTGTTCGGAGAATTTGGACAGCAATGACAGTGTCAGAAAGCCGTGCGCAATGGGCCCGCCAAAGGGCGTCATTTTCGCCATTTCCGGGTTCACATGAATGAACTGGTGATCTTCGGTCACATCCGCGAATTGATTGACGCGGTCCTGTTCAATTGTGATCCAATCGGACACACCGAGGTCGGTCCCGACTGTGGCTTGTAAGTCTTCCGCTTTGACTGTCTTCATTTTCACTCTCCCGTTATTATTAGTATGAATTGGCTTCAGCAAACTCATTCATATGATAATGCGCATCTCCCATCAGCTCTTGCAAGACCCGAATGCGTTTCATGAAGAGGCCGATGTCATATTCATCGGTCATCCCGATGCCGCCATGCATTTGCACGCCTTCTTGGCTGGCGAGTTTTGCAACAGAGCCGAGCTTGGCTTTCGCCATAGCGCAATATTGCGCAGCGTTTTCGTCGCCTTCATCCAAGGCAGTCAAGGCGCCGACGACGGCAGAGCGCGCAATTTCAACTTCTGAGTAAAGATGCGAACTGCGGTGCTGTAGCGCTTGGAACGACCCGATGATCTCGCCAAATTGTTTGCGTTCTTTGATATAGGCGACCGTATCTTCAAAAGCCTGTGCCCCCGCGCCGAGCAGCTCGGCGGCCGCAATACCGCGTCCGGCTGCCAAAACGCCGTTCAAAACGTCCATGCCGCCATCCAGCGTTCCGATCAGCGCGTCACCATCGACTTCGACATCGTCCAAGTCGATACGTGCCGCATTGCGGCTATCAACCATGATCGTGCGCTCTGTCGAAACACCGTCTGTTTTCGGGTCAACGAGGAAAAGCGACAAGCCATCCGCGTCCCCTTCTTCGCCGGATGTTCGCGCGACGACAATCATGACATCAGCCACATGGCCATCTACGACCATCGCTTTGGAGCCATTAAGTCTAAAGCCGTTTCCGCTTGGTTCCGCAGTCGTCGCCGTACCGCGGGGATTATGCTTCACGCCCTCATCAAGAGCTAATGCGATTACGGCTTCACCGGATGCGATCTTTGGCAACCAAGCGGCTTTTTGTTCATCTGATCCATGCTTTAGCGCCGTTGCGGCGAGAATTGATGTGGAGAGGAAGGGCGATGCCGTCAGATTGCGGCCCATTTGCTCGGCGACTAATCCAGCCGCAAGATAACCCATATCAACACCGCCATGCTCTTCCGGGACAACAATCCCGGCAAAACCTTGAGCGGCCATCTCGGACCAAAGCCCGCGGTCAAATCCGGTTTCGTCGCGGTTATCGCGCAGGTCACGCAACGCTTTGACGGGTGCTTTTTCAGCAAAGAATCCCTGCGCCATATCGCGCATCATGACTTCATCTTCATTCAGTACGAGTGCCATTTCATTTTCCCTTATACGCTGTACGTGCAGCGGTTATTGTAATCGGCGCGACGATGGCCGCAGGCCTTTGGAACCACCGCGAATGGGTGGTTCGTTCAAATAGAGTTTATGACGCTACGCGCCGGGTAGCTGAAGAATGTGCTTACTGATAATGTTCAACTGAACTTCGGACGTTCCGCCTTCAATCGAATTACCTTTTGTGCGCAACCATGACCGCGCCATTTTACCGTCATTGGAGCGCTCGCTCTCCCACTCCAAACCGTCATGACCTGTCGCGTCCATCATCAACTCGAACTTCCGCTTATTCAGCTCTGTCCCGTAATATTTCAGCATGGAGCTATCTGCACCGAGCGAGGCGCCGGCTTTAGCTTCGGCGAGTTTGCGTTTCATGGTGAGATTAAACGCCCACTCATCGATTTCGGCTTCGGCGACTTTCGCCCGCAACATTGGGTCAGCCAGTTTGCCGTCTTGCAAGCCAAGCGATCCAGCCGCAATTTCATGCAGCGGACGTGTAACGCCTTCCTGATTGCCAATCATTTCACGCTCATGGGTGAGGAGATATTTCGCAATGCTCCAGCCCTTATGCTCTTCGCCGACCAGGTTCTTTTTCAGAACTTTGACGTCGCTCAGGAAAGTTTCGCAGAACGGGGACCGACCTGAAATCAGCTTAATCGGACGTGCTTCTACGCCTTCGCTTTCCATATCGAATAGTACGAAGGAAATGCCGTGATGTTTCTTGCCCGTATTATCCGTGCGGACGAGGCAGAAAATCCAATCGGCTTGGTCAGCGTAAGAGGTCCAAACCTTTTGGCCATTGACGATATAATGATCGCCCATATCTTCGGCCTTTGTTTTGAGTGAGGCGAGGTCTGATCCTGCGCCCGGCTCTGAATAACCCTGACACCAGCGGATTTCGCCGCGGGCGATCGGCGGCAAATGCTCGGCCTTTTGCTCATCTGTACCGAACTTCAGTAACGCCGGCCCAAGCATCCAAATACCGAATGACGACAGCGGGTTCCGCGCATTGATGCGCTTCATTTCCTGCAGCAGAACGATTTCTTCTTTGCGCGACAATCCTGCCCCGCCATATTCTTTTGGCCATGTTGGGACCGTCCAACCCTGCGCAACCATGCGCTCCAGCCAGAGTTTTTGCGCATCGCTTTGGAAAACGAAATTCCGGCCACCCCAGCAGGCGTCTTTGTCACCTTTCATGGAAACACGCATTTCAGCCGGGCAGTTCTCCTCGAGCCACGCTCGGGCATCCATACGGAATGTGTCTAAATCGCTCATAATCTTTCCCTTTTGTCTACGTCTAAGCGACGAAATCGCCGCCTTGAATGCGGGTCAGGAATTTTGCGCCCTGTTGCCCGCCATTTGTATATTCTTC
>CAYZGF010000283.1:0-2901 GCA_964477595.1 uncultured Algimonas sp. | reverse complement strand
AAATTGGCATAGTCAGAATGATTTGAAAAATCATCCAACCAAGAAAGGCCAGCCAAGTTACGGCGACCCAAGACCACCAGCGGGATTCACCCAATTTTGTTTGCTCAAAATAAGACATGAGAAAGCGCTAACATATGCGCGCGGGATGTCTAGTATCGACCTTATGACTGATTCACGTGAAATCGATTTCGATCATCTCAATCAATATGTGGGTGGAGACGCAGGCTTAACGCGTGAGATTTTCGGACTGTTTCGTAATCAGGTCGAAATGTGGGGTAGGGGCCTGCAAGCCGATGCGGAGGATGAAATCTGGGCGAGTGTAACGCATTCCTTGAAAGGGTCTGCCAGGGCTGTTGGGGCGATGAGCTTGGCGGAAGCTTGCGAGAAAGCGGAAAGCTTGGTCGGAGATGACAGACGCCCCGGTGCACGTGAAGTCGCCGTGCAAAATTTAGAACACCGAATTTCGCAGGTTCTGAGTGAGATTGCCCGCTGGGAATATCAGGATGATATGCGGCAACTCCGCTCTTCCTAATTTACCTGAAAAAGAAAAGGCCGCTCTCGAAAGAGCGGCCTATCCTTTGGAAAAAGCGTGCGTGAAACGCTTTGCCTATTCGTGCCCTATGGGACGAAAATCGTGTAAGTGACGTCTGCAGTGAGGCTACCAGCACCCATTGAGAGGTCGTATCCGGTTCCGTCACCGAATGTATATGTGTTGTCAAAACGAACTGATTGTTGGGCCAATGAACCCGGAGTCGCAGCTGTACGCTGTGTTCCGTCAAAGACTTTCATTCCGTTCGCACCGATCATGCTACCAAGGCCTTCGCCTGCTGCAGTTTCGACACCGTTCACGAAATCACCCGGGTTTTGAGAGTTCGCACCCCAAGTGATGGATCCGTCGGTCACAGCAGCACCGGACTGGACAGCCATGCTAAGTGAAATGTCGTCATATCCGACAGTTGGTGTCGCAACAGTTGTGTCGAAATCACCTGTGCCGACAAGGTTGTCAGCGCGGGCATAGATGTCAAATGCAGCGTTAGAGGCAACATAGAAGCTGCTTGTGTGCTGGTTGATCAAGCCGTCAACATCAGTGTTGTTGTCAATTCCGAAAGCAGCAAGTGAATCCGTCGCGTCAAGAACGCCGTCGATTGAACCTGCGCCTGTACCTTCCGTAACGCCAGCAGCGCCGGATGTACGACCTGTCACAGGATCAACTACTGAACCGCTAGCGGCTTCGCCTGAAACGATAGGTGTCAATGACCCTGTAAGTACAGTGAATGTATCTTGAGCCGTACCGCCGATAAGGTCGGCACCTGCATTGTCCTGACCTGTTGTCAGTAAGACAAAGTCAGATACAACTGGTGCGCCTGATGTAGTGGCGTTTCCGTCAGCACCCCAGACAACAACTACACCCAAGACTTGGAAGAAAGGACGGTCGATAACGGACGCATATGCCGTTCCGGCCATAAGCGTAGCAGCAACGCCGCCCGCCAAAGCTAATTTTTTTAAAGACATTTTTTAGTTCCCAAAGTTAGCCAGGGACATCCCCCCGGTACGCATTCTATACCTGCTTGATATTTCAAGGAGATGAGGAAACAGGGTCAATGGTTCCTCAAAATTCAGGGTAAAAAAAGGTTTAAAAGCCTGACCCACTCTTGGCGTGAAATCGGCATCATAGAGCCGTAACTTGGCCCCAATCCCGACACGAATCACCTATAGACGAAGAAAAACATAGCGAAGCGGGGCTAAAATGAACTCTACAGCAATCAAATCTGTCATCGGTGTTACGTTTTTTATTCTGGCGGGCGTGCTGGGATATCAGCTATTTCCAACATCAGGCGCCGTCTTAGAACACCCCGCTGATGAGAGGTCCCAATCTGTGAGCGCCAATATAGAGCCATCCGTTAAGGCCACACGACAAGAGGATGCGGAAGATGCCGCCGCAGAAAGGAGTGGCGCTGTTCAAGACGCCGCATCCGCTGCACCCGACCCACTCCGCTATATCTCACTTCAAACCCAAGATGCTTCTGGCGATATGCAGGCCTGCCTGGAATTTAATGCAAGTTTCGATGCGGCCAAAGAATCTGCACTGAAACCCTTTATTCGTCTCTCGCCAAACACGCCTTTCTCAGTTGATGCCCGGGGCGAACGTCTTTGTTTGTTAGGCTTGGATTATGGCCGTAGCTATGAAGTCGAAGTCCTGAAGGGACTGACAGCCGATAATGAGCAAGCGCTCGCGCGCAAGGAAACACTGACTGTTACCTTTGAGGACAAGCCGTCTTTTGTGGGTTTTGTCGGTGAGGGGATTATCCTGCCCGAGACAAAGGGAGCACGGCTAGTTCTCAAAACCGTCAATGTGGATAGGCTCTCATTAAAGCTATACCGCGTGAATGACCGCATCCTGTCTCAACACTCCCCCGATAGTGGCGACAGCGGCACTGCAGATGATTATGTGAGCACATATGACGCCAATTCCCGCCGGACAGAAGTGTGGTCCGGCGATTTGAATATTGAGCCAAATCGAAATGAAATTGTTGAGACCGCATTCGACCTACAGGATAAAATTGGCGATAAAGTTTTGGGCGCATATATCCTAATCGCCGAGCATATCGTGGAGGGGCAGCCGGAATATCGCCGTGCTAAAGCTATGCGTTGGCTCATATCAACCGACTTGGCGCTCAGCACCTATCACGGCTCTGACGCGCTCCATATCTCAGTTCGTTCGATCAAGTCTGCGCGATTAAAGGCCGGTGTGCGATTAGACCTAATCGCCGCGAATAATGAAAAGCTGGCCGAAGTCATAACAGATAGCGAAGGCCGCGCTGTCTTTGGCAAAGCACTCCTCTCAGGGACGGGACCTTTATCGCCGCGCATGATCATGGCTTATGGCGCTGACGGGGATTA
>CAYZGF010000282.1:0-2909 GCA_964477595.1 uncultured Algimonas sp. | reverse complement strand
ATATTGCCCTCTTGAATCAAGTCGAGGAATTGCAGACCGCGATTTGTGTATTTCTTGGCAATGGAAATCACGAGGCGAAGATTGGCTTCGACCATTTCCTTCTTAGCTTGACGCGCTTCGCGTTCACCCTTTTGGACTTTTTGAACGATGCGGCGGAATTCATCGACCGGCACACCTGTTTCTTGGGCGAGACCACCAATTTCCGTCCGGATTTTCTCAATGGAGCGAGCTTCGCGTTGGAGGAAGCGGTCCCAAGCGTCAGAGCGGCCGACAAGCTCATCCTGCCAGTTCGGATTAAGCTCACTGCCCAAATAGACTTCGAGGAAATCCGTGCGCGGAACGCCGTTCCCATCAGCGAGGCGCATCAATTTGCCTTCGAGAGAGATAAAACGACGGTTAATTGTGTAGAGCTGATCAATCAGCGCATCGATACGCGCATTGTTCAGCTGCAGGTCTTTAATCTCGACAATGATCTGCTCTTGAATGGCATCATATTCTTCGGCCTGCGGCTTGCGCAGCTTCTTACCAGAGAGACGGGCACGTATGAGCATTTGCTGAAGTTTTTGGAACCGTCCGAAATTTTCAGAAATCCGGTCCAGCTTTTCCATGATGTCATCACGCAGGGCGGCTTCCATGCCGGCCATGGAGAGGTTGGTCTTATCATCCTCGTCCTCTTCATCATCATCAATTTGTTTCTGACCCGGCTCGTAATTCCGTTCGGGCAATTTCGTGCGGCGTTCTTCTGCAAGGGATTCCAGATCGCCTTCTTCTTTTTCCAGCTCGCCTTTTTCGATCTTCTCACGGCGAACGGCCAGTGCAGAGCGATCTTCCTGAATATTACCGATGGAGCGGTTATAGGTGCCGTCCAGATCAATAATGTCGCGGAGGAGAATTTCACCTTCGGCCAATTCCTCGCGCCAGATCATGATCGCTTCAAAGGTCAGCGCGCTTTCGCACAGCCCTTTAATCATGGTGTCGCGTCCGGCCTCAATCCGTTTTGCAATCGCAATCTCGCCTTCGCGGGAGAGCAGCTCAACAACACCCATTTCACGCAAATACATGCGGACGGGATCATCGGTGCGGTCGAGCTCTTCCTTGGAGTTACCGCCTTTGACGGCCGTTGTGGTCGTGCGGGCAAGTGTCTTTGGCCCAAGCGTTTCTTCATCCCGCTGATCATGAACGGAAATGCCCATTTCAGAGAGTTGCGCATAGAGGATTTCAATCTCTTCCGCCGTAATGCCCTCAATGACGAGATGCTTATTCAGATCGTCAACATGCAGCAGGCCGGATTTCTTGGCCTCTACGATCATACGCTTCACTTCGATATTATCGAAGTCCAGACGCTTGACGGGTTTTGCGATTTCAGTCGATTCAGCTTTTTCAGCCGCGGCAGTCTTTGCCATGTATATGCCACCTTCACGAGTTAAGCCCGGCTTATAGTAAAGACGGCCTTAAAATAACGTTAGCCCCATCGCCGCCCGCGTGATCCGCACGAGAGGCCGAAAGGGCCGGAAATGTCTCAGTCGCGCGCCTCTTTCGACGCGCGCATCGCACGGTGCATACCGTCCGAATTGTCGCCCGATATGGTTTCCACCAATCGCGCGCGGGTGTCGTTCAGGTCAGCATCCGTCTGGTTTTGTCCCAATAGGGTGTCGGCCTGGGCATTCCAGAGAGCCGCGCGTTCGTCCAGTGATGCGTCCGCGCCGCCCATCCCGGCCCTGATCAGGAGCCGTTGACGGGACAGAACACGGTAGTCCTGTTCCAATCCTTCGGCCTCTATATGTGCAAGAAGATGAGTCTTTTCAACCGCTTTCGTCTGTCGCCACCAATCAAGTACAGCTCTTTGCAGGGTCGCACAGGATGGATTTGTAAAATCGAGTTCAAAGAGGCGCTCATCTACCCGCTCAAGAAGCTCCGGAAACTCCAATATCGCCCCAATCAGCGTGGTCTCAACCCGCGTATTAGAGGCCAATTTTTTGGCAGAGGCGATCTGTGTGGACTTATTCGCTTTTGTTTCGCCGGAGGTGTTCCGTCGCCCGCGCCCGGCTTGCCATCCAAATTGTGCGTCAAACCGTGCCAGAAGCTCCGTTTTATACAGCGCTTTCACGTCACCATTCTGAATTTCATCCAGCGCTTTATAAAGGCGGGATTTCAGACCGGCTTTGGCTTCTGGTGTGTTGAGCGGCTCGGCTTCCGCCTCACGCCGCCAAAGCATATCGACCAGTGGGACGGCAGCATCCAAAACTGATTGCATGGCAGGCGGACCGGAGGCGCGGATCAAATCATCCGGATCTTGCCCGTCGGGCAGCATGGCAAAACGGAGGCTCTGCCCCGGACGTAAGAGCGGCAAAGCCCGTTCGATAGAGCGGAACGCCGCGCGGACCCCGGCTTTGTCGCCGTCAAAACAGAGGATCGGTTCCGGTCCTACGCGCCAAAGCAGCTCCAACTGGTCTTCGGTCAGGGCCGTCCCCATGGGCGCAACGGCATGGGTAAACCCTGCGCGGGCCAGCGCAATCACATCCATATAGCCTTCTGCCACAATCATACCCCGCGCGGAATTTTGCGGGTCAGACAAAGCGCGGCGGGCGCGATGATAATTATAAAGCAGCTTGCTCTTCTGGAAAATCGGCGTTTCGGGACTGTTGAGATATTTGGCTTTGGCGTCCTTTGCCATCGCGCGTCCGCCAAAGGCAACAAGCCGCCCACGCCCGTCATGAATAGGGAACATGATACGGTCGCGAAACCGATCCCAGGGTTGGCGGGACCGATCTTCGGGTTCAACCAGCAAACCCGCCTCGATCAACTGCTCAGGTCTAGCACCTTGCGCAATTAGCTCGTCTTTGAGCGCCGAAAAGTTATCCGGCGCAAACCCCATACCGAAGGCTTTGGCAGCGGTTTTGCTCATGCCG
>CAYZGF010000281.1:0-2921 GCA_964477595.1 uncultured Algimonas sp. | reverse complement strand
CAGATGCGGCAAACGGGATGATCGACCTTATCGGCGTTGGCGGGATCGGAAATGGCGAACAGGCCTATGCAAAAATCAAAGCGGGCGCGAAAGCCGTGCAGCTTTACTCCGCGCTTGTTTATCATGGGCCGCAATTGGTGTCAGAAATATGCGCGGACCTAGAGAGGCGCGCAAAAGCGGACGGGTTTGAGACTATTGGCCAAGCCGTTGGGGTGGATCTGAATTAGTTCGCTATCCGATTTTAAATGTCGCATTTGCACGGGCGACAACGGCGCTGGATGTTTTCATCTGGCAGCGGACAAAGCCCAAGCTGCTGCCTAATTTTACGACCTCGCTATCTGTGGCAATCCACTCGCCAGTTTTGGCCATGCCGGTGAAGTCGACACTCAAATTGACCGTGACCAGGCTTTTCATCTCGCGGCCTTGAGCTTTCATCATCTGAGCGCAGCTCAGGCCCATGGCATTATCCGCAATCGCACTGATGAAGCCGCCATGGATAATGCTACGCGAATTGCAATGCGCGTCGCGCAGCACTGTCCCGAGGCTGATTTGATCTGGAAGGACATGCGAATAAAGCGGTTCCCACGGATCAGTAAAAGCGGACTTGCGAAAATGCGGAACATAGCCTTCCGGGATTGCGGTCATGTTGTTTCCATATGTTTGCGAATGGACGGGTAGGCGACGGCGAGCGTAAGCGCGCGGACGACATAATAAAAGAGGAACGCGACCCAAATACCCGCGGCTCCCAGGATCGGATAAATCCAATAATGAGCCCCGATATATAAGATGACGGCCACAATGCCCGCATTGCGCATAGCGGCTGTGCGCGTTGTCCCGATGAAAATACCGTCCATTTGATAGGCCGCAAAACCCAATATGGGCGCGAGTGCGCAATAAGGCAGATAGGTCATCGCACTCTCTATCACTGCCGCATCTTTTGTAAGTAGGCGGATCAGAAAAGGTCCACTAAAATATATGACCGCTCCAATTAAAAGCGCGAAGCCAATTGAAAACTCGCTCGTTAATCTGACCGCACGATCAAATCGCGCTCGGTTTTTGGCACCGTAAGCCGCGCCTGTGACAGCTTCAGCCGTGTGTGCAAAGCCGTCCAGGACGAGCGCCGCCATGGTGATCATCTGCATAAGAATATGATACCCGGCTAAGAAGGTTTCACCTTCGCTCGCGGCGGCATTTCCGAAGAAATTAAATCCGACCGTCAGGGCCATGGTGCGGATGAAGATGTTTCCATTCGCCACGCCCAGCTTTGACAAGGCTTCCCGGGCCAGCAGAACTTTTTTGGTGAAAGCACCTGCTTGCCAGCCCCCACGCCGTTTAATCTCACGGACCATCAGAAATAACCCGGCGGCAAAGCCGGCCCATTCTGCTGCTGCGCTTGCCAGACCAACGCCGATCAAGCCTCCGCCTAAACCAATAACGAAAATCGGGGACAGGATGATATTCACGATATTCAGAACGATCTGCAAAGCCAAGGCGAGGCCTGCACGACTAATTCCGACAAACCAACCCATCAGCGCGATTGTGCCCAGCGTGGCAGGCAGTCCCCAGAGGCGTGCGCGGATATAATCTGTTGCGCTGCCCTCGATCTCAGTACTGGCCGTGAAAATAGCGAAGGCTCCGTTTAAGAGCGGAATTTGGAGCGCAAATATAAACAGACCGATCGCAAGCCCCAATGGAATTGCGCGTAGGATATGGGCTTGGACTTCATCCTCAGCTCCTGCCCCGTCACTTTGTGCGGCCAGCCCTGCCGTGGACATTCGCAAGAAGCCAAAGCCCCAATAGGCGATCCCGTAAATCACGGCGCCGAGACCAATGCCTGCCAAAGCTTGCGTGCCCACAAAGCGCCCGACCATTAAAGTGTCGACAAGACCGACAATCGGAGCTGCGCCATTGGCCAACATAATCGGCCAGGATTGATTGAAAACCTTGGTGCGGGTGAGGGACTGGGTCGATGATGACATAGGCCCGCTTTAAGCTGGGTGGTTCATGATGTGGAGACTTATTTAAAGATGTGCGCCTTAAAACAAACAGCTTGAGGGTGAGCTTTGAGTCTGGCAGACTTTTATTATGTCATATTTGAAAATCACAGTCTCAGTTCTTTCTCTCTGTCTAGTTTCCACAACCGTTCATGCCCAGGCACAAAGCACTCTGCAAAAGCGCTTGGTAGAAGATATTCAATTGAAACATCCCGATTTCCGTATTGTCAAAAAAGTGGAACCCTTTCCCGAGCGGTATAATGCGTCAGTTGAAATTCCGGTTCGCGCGGCGTCACCCGACGGGTCAAGAACGAACCGTGCGCTCGCAACTCTGCATGACGGAATTACGGGAGAGCCCTTGGAGAGCTGTTACACGCCATGCACTTTGCATAAATCTCCGGGACGGACCGTTTTTGTTTTCCCTTATAAATTCGGGTATTTCACATTTCCGAACGAGATAGAAATGGATCCATCCGGCATGCGGGACAAATATCCGTTTTGGGATAATGAGTATGAAGTAAAGCTTGGCCCCGATTTTCGGAAAGCTTTCATTCGCGGAAAAATGTGCGAAGCTGAATTCGCAAAAATGGACCGCACGGACCGCGATGCAAAGCCTTGTTACCGCATGCCCCCGCCCGTCCCGTCCATTAATTATAGTGGATATTGCAAAGTTGCTTTTGATATTACGCCGAAGGGAAACGTCACAAATTCTAGGATCACCGAGTGCAGCGATGAGGTCTTTGAAGTCACCAGCTTAGTCGCGGTCGGCGCTTGGAAATATCATCCCAAGATTGATCGCGGCATGGCCGTCACTCGCCCCGATGTCGAAACGAAACTACAATATGATATTACCGATTTTGACGGGTGGTTGTTGGATGAAAAGGGAAACCGCGTTGAAGAGTAAAAAAGCCCGCCAAGAGGCGGGCT
>CAYZGF010000280.1:0-2953 GCA_964477595.1 uncultured Algimonas sp. | reverse complement strand
TTCCGTTTCAGATTAAGATATTGAAGAGGGGATAAGCCTACTAGCTTGGCTTATTGACCGTCATGGCGATGCGGCGTGGCCTCTCTTTGAGCGTTTGGAAAAAGAACTTGAAAGTCGCCAAAAACGCAAGAGCCGTATTCAATCACGACTGAAGGATAAGTTTGGGTAACCACCAATAGAGTTGGATATAAATCTCATTCGCCATTCTTTGGTAAGAGTATTGCTGTTTCTGAGAATAAGGGATGAAAATCAGGATAGAGAGACATAATTGATCCATCGGTCTGTAAGAATTCGTGGCATGCGCCCGGAATTGCTTCTGGCGGTATGGGGTTTACGGCATTCGGATTGTGGAGGGCCACCATTCCTTCTACCCAACTTTCCTCATAGCCAGCTTTATGAACCTCTTGGACAAAAAATTTAGGGCCCGGACTGTCTTCGTAATGTTCATTTCGTTGAAGGCCACGGCGGATCATTTTAACATCGCTATTACCAAATCCAGCGAGAAATCCCATGCGGTTAAATTTAGGCAACGTCCCTTGAGGGTTTAGCAAAACGGCGGCCACATTTTCCGATTTAGGAAAGCCGAAGAAGCCTGATTTTTCCTTCGCAGTGCAATAGGCGTGTTCACTCAACTTTTTGTAACTTAGTTTCCCATCGCTAATGCTGTGGCGATATCCAAAGATACATTCGGTTGCCGCATTGACGATTGTCTTTGAGGCTGTTCGACTATGAAAATCCTGCAACGCAATCAGGAAGGGTATGCCTTCCATTTCAGGCTTTTCCCAATAAGGTGTCTTTTTGTTGAGTTTTTTCTTCAGAGCTCGGTTTATTTTTATCGGAATGTAGTTTTCGAGATAGTCGAGAAATTCCTCTTCGGTCTTCGGATTTGGCGCGGCTCCATCATTTGGCGGATTGATCGTCGTTGCTTCAATACCCAAGCGTCCGCCTGCGCAAAATAAGACAAAGTCCGGAACGTCAACGGTTTCAGCTTGCGCGAAGTCTAACTCTGTAAACGTCGCAAAGAGATAAAGTTCCCAGAGCCGTGCATCAAAGCCGGTGGTCTGAAACTGCTGAATAAAGTTGCCGTCTAAGTCTTCATAGGACCGCATCATGGCTGTGATCAGTTCGCGTGCAGGTGAGTAATGAGGCTTGTTGGCTAATATCTTGAATGAGGGGTGCAGGTCAGCCTCATCAACGAGGGGCGTGAAAAAATCGACCGGTTCGCCTTCCTCGTCACCTTGATGGAAGGACGCGTCGTCTTTCGCATTATGATGAAGCATCCTATCAAATAGCTCTTTCCTTGCCGAATCCTCGGTAGGGTGAGACGTATTCACATCGATTGCCCGGTATCTTAGCCGTTTATCACGTCCGAGAACGACATAGCCAAAATCATCGTCAATCAGGTCACGCGTCAGCGTACCAATAACGCGCTCATTCGGCGTTCGATGCCATTCAATTTCGCGAGTTAAGGTGACCAGCATGGGGTGGCGGCAGTAACCCGCCAGCGCGTCGAAGCGCCGTTTCGGCAGAGGCGCTAAGACGAGCTTAGTCGTCATGTTTGACTCCACAAAGTGCTCACTGGCAGAGCAAAACAACGGTCGCCAAAAGAGAGCTTGTGTTCGCCCAGATAGAAGATGACTGAAGTAACCATGCGCGATTTTCCTGGGCCATCTTTGGCAAACCATTTCATATGCCGAAAATCATCATTGCCAACCGTTGCGGCGGTTTTGACTTCAACCCCGACAAGATGTGTGTCTGCATCGACCAAGATATCAATTTCGCGCTTGTCACGGTTACGCCAATGGTAAAGTTTGTAGTTCCGCTGTTGGAACGGTAGACAGCGCAGGATTTCATTGAAGATGAAACTCTCCATGAGGCTCCCAAGTGCCGTCGGATTGGCGCCAATATCAAATGTTGCAGCTGTGAAGCGGCGCAGGGCGCACGCGATACCCGTATCCACAAAGTGGTACTTAGCGTTTTTGATTTCCCGCTTGCCTTCGCCCGAGGTCCAATGGCCAAGCTTTGTCACCATTGATAGCTTCGTCAAGATGTCGAGATATTGTTCGACGGTAGTGCGTTGGATACTCAACAGTGATGCTAAGGTTGAGATGTTGATCTCCGCGCTGGTCCTCGCAGCCATCTGATCAATGAGCCGCCTCAGAGCGTCTGTTTTTCTGATCGGAAACACGTCAGCGACATCGCGTTCGACAACGGTGTCCACATAGCCAGTATATTGTTGTTGGCGCGGTCTGATTGGCAATTCTCTGAATTCCGGATAACCGCCTGCCAAAACGTGATTGATATATTCGGCGCGCGGCGTAGGCGCGGGGGCGGGCAATCCCTCCAGTTTCGGGTCCGATTGAACAGCCCAGTCCAGCCACTCGCTTGGCGGTTTTTGCTTTATTTCTGAAATCGTCAGGGGCCATAATTTGAGGGTCAACACACGGCCCGCTAATGAGTCCGCTACGTCAGCCGCGGCGAAAATATTGGATGAGCCCGTAAGTAGAAACTGTCCTTTTCGGCGATCTTTATCGACAATACGTTTTATGGTGAGCGCGAGCGCTTTTGATCGCTGGGCTTCATCAATGATCAACGGCTGATCACCAATCGTTGCCATACGGGACATTAAGAGCCCTGCCGCGTCCGCGTTCACTGCGTCCAATATCGCGGTGTCATCGAGCGTTAGAAACTCGCCCTTAGTGAATAAATCCCGGGCAAGCGTTGTTTTGCCAACTTGGCGAGGCCCTACCAAGTTCACGACACGCGAATAAGACAGCGCATCTTCAAGTGCTCCTGTCATATGTCTGGGTAAGTTTTGGTCGGCATCCGCCATATGTTGAATCCTGTCATTTCCGAGTTCGCAGATTGTTTATTACATATTTCGCGGATTGTATATTAGAAAGTTCGCGGATTGTTGGTTAGGGTGGTCACCAAATGTCTACTAACTTCAATA
>CAYZGF010000279.1:0-2955 GCA_964477595.1 uncultured Algimonas sp. | reverse complement strand
GTTCCAACTGATCGACATAAGCTTTCGCGACAACGGGCGCGGCAGGCCATGTCACCGGGAATTGCTGTTGCGGGTTAAAGGTGTTGCCCTGATCGGCGAGTCCTGCGGCGGCGATCTCATTCGCCGTCAAATGCTCGCTTGGGGTCAGAGAGAAAACATCCAGACCGCGCGCGATCTCGGTCCCGTAGATTTTGCCATTATACCAATAGGTCGACCAGTAGCCGCCAAGCACGAGTTTCTCCTCATGGATTGGCCCGCGGTCAAAATAAGCAATTTCAACGGGGTTCGTTGAGTCCGTGAAATCGATTACGGACAAGCCGCCTTGATACCAAGCTTGGGCGAAAATATCGCGACCCGGCACAGGGATGATCGAGCCATTATGTGCGACGCAATTTTCCGAGTCGGATTGTGGGGCCGGGATTTTGTAATAGCCTTTGGAGACCAATTTCCGGTCCTCAATATCGTAAAATGCATTCGCGCCCCAATCTTTCGGATCGTAAACGCGGCAACGCGGACGGCTGCCCCCGCCCCATTCATCTGTGAAGAGGACTTTGGTGCCGTCATTATTAAAGGTCGCGGAATGCCAATAGGCAAATCCCGGATCGACGACTTCATCAATCCGTGTCGGCTTAAGGGGATCGGAAATATCAAAAATAATACCATTGCCGGAACAGGCACCGGCCGCGATTTTTGCTTCGGGGAAAACGGTAATGTCATGACAATGATTTGTCTGACGCGACTCTTGCGTGTCATCGCCGTGATCGCCGCCTTGCCACAGCCCGGCCAATCGACCTGTTTCCTTATCCGCGAAAACAGTCGGACTGTCGATGATGCGGGATTTGGACGGATCCGCCAACGGAATTTCAATAACGTCAATCCGGAAAAGTGCCGTCCGCTCATCACCGGGAATGCCGGCCACGCACCCTGCGAGCTCGTCTTCCTCTCGAATGGAAGAGGTTCCGGAATTATAGACGATAAGCTTTTCAGCGTCCTGTGTCACGACGGAATGGGTGTGCGATCCGCGACAGGTTTGAACTTGGCCCACTTGCACGGGCTTTGCCAGATCACTGATATTGAAAATACGCAGGCCTCGGAACCGATCTTCGCTCACATCTTCGCTAATGCCTTGCAGACCGCAATCCACGCGGCCGCGCGTTTGCTCAACTGACATGATAAGCAGATCACCAACGATAGAGACGTCCCCTTGCCCGCCCGGACAAACGACAGAGCTATAGAGCTTTGGCGATCCATCCTCTTGCAATTTGTAAATATTGAAACCGTGATAATTGCCCGCGATCATAATGTCGTCTTGAAACGCCATATCCGTATTCGCAAAGCTGAGCAGCGGAGAGCGGCTGCCCCATTCTGTGCCCTCAACGCTTTGCCCATCATCAGTGCGGGTGCCCGCTTCCTCATCATCCTTGGAAATGATGGGTGGCAAACCGGATGGGTTTTTGGGGTCAAAAAACCCGGCGGGTTTGGACAGGGTTGCCACGAGGTTCAGATTGCGAATAGCCTGCCCTGCATCGCTAAATCCGGCGGACAATCCTGCACGCGGATCAGTTGAAAAAGAGCGAAGAATAGCTGACATCTGCTCAATCTCTGATGTCTGGTCGTTCACTACGTCATTTGTGAAATCATAAAGGACCGGATCATAGGCAGACCCCGGTTGATCCGTCAGGGTCTTCACCATGGTGAGTGCACCCTCATGATGCGTAATCATGAGAGTCAAAAATAATTTATCAAAATCCGTGCCTTCTGAATTGCCCAGCTGTTCCATCTGAGCAGGCGTGGCCATACCTTCCATATCGTGGTGGGCGCCCTTATGCGCACTGCCATGTCCGCTGTGATCCATCATTGTTAGCGGCTCATTGCGTTCTGTGAGCCAGTCTTCCATGAACTTAATCTCATCCGCCTGGGATGACTTAATCCGGCTGGCAATATCAACGATCTCTTTCCGGTTGGTCCGCGTCTCAACCAAATTTGCCATCTCAACAGCTTGTGCATGATGTGGGATCATATTTTGCATGAACATCACATCATCGGGAGAGTAGCTATTATCCGCAATCTTGACCGCATCTTCGGCGTTCAAATTTTGTGAGGACTGACCGGGCGCTCCGGGCAGGATGATTGGCGTGTCACTAGTAACAGTGACTGAAGCTGCATCCGCTTTAGATGTGGTTTCAACGGCTGTCTCAGGCGTTGTCGCAGATTGTTCTTGGCAGCTGGCTAATACAAAGCTGCTGAGCGCTGTAGCTAAAAAAAGTGTTTTGAAATTCATGATAGTGTCCCGCTTTCAATGCCGCAAAGTGATCATAACGAATATGTCGACTGTGTTCATGCCGTAATGCGTTATGAAATTACAGCAAAAATCAATTGTCCTGAACTGACTAAGGATGTTGTTCCACAACAGCCGCGAGTTCGCCTAGAAGCTCTGCCCGCCGAGCATCAGACAGGTAGGCCCCCGTAAAGCCGTTCTCCACAAGGGTCACGATATTTGCTTTTGACAATCCGACCGCATCTGCCGTTCGGATATAATTATCATTCAGATACCCACCGAAATAGGAAGGATCATCAGAGTTAACTGTGGCGCGCAAACCAAGATCGAGCATTGTCTTTAACGGATGGTTTTTCAAATCATCGACAACGCATAATTTCAGATTGGAAAGCGGGCAGACCGTCAGGACCACATTCTCAGCGACTAATTTTTGCACCAGTGCATCATCTTCAAGAGATCGATTGCCGTGGTCAATCCGGTCAACTTTCAAAATATCCAACGCTTCATAGACATAACTTGGCGGTCCCTCTTCACCTGCGTGAGCGAACAGCTTCAGGCCTTTTTCAGCAGCTTTCGCAAAGACGCGAGCGAACTTAGACGGCGGGTGCCCCATTTCAGACGAATCCAAGCCAACGCCTAAAATCCGATCGAGAAAAGGTTCAGCCTGTGCCAGCGTT
>CAYZGF010000278.1:0-2959 GCA_964477595.1 uncultured Algimonas sp. | reverse complement strand
TCACAGAAGTCGCTGGCGTTCAGGAAATTGGTCTCGTTAATCGCGGCGAAAATGCGGAAATTACGACCTATCTGGAAGAAAGCCTGACATCCGAGATGTCCGGCAATGTTATTGATCTTTGTCCTGTTGGGGCGCTGACATCCAAGCCTTACGCCTTTAACGCGCGGCCATGGGAATTGGATAAGGTCGACTCTATTGATGTGATGGATGCTGTCGGTTCAAATATTCGCGTCGATAGCCGCCGCGACGCCGTTCTTCGTATTCTTCCAATCACCAATGATGATGTGAATGAAGAATGGATTTCAGATAAAACGCGTTTCGTTTGGGATGGTCTCGCGCGTCAGCGTTTGGACCGTCCGTTCATCCGTAAAAATGGAAAGCTCCGCCCAGCCGATTGGGATGAAGCGCTTGGCCTTGTTGCTGAAAAACTGAAAGGCGACCCAACGCAAATCGCGGCTATTGCAGGTGATCTTTGTGATGCGGAATCCATGAAAGCGCTGAAGGATTTGATGGAGTCCCTTGGTGTAAAGCATTTGGATTGTCGTCAGGATGGGTCTTTGATTGGTGGCGGAGATCGGGCTGAATATCTCTTCAATACAACAATTTCAGGTCTGGAAGAGGCGGATGCTATCCTCCTCGTCGGGACGAATCCCCGCCATGAAGCGCCTTTGATCAATACACGTATTCGCAAGACCTGGATCGAGGGCAATCTCGAAGTCGGTCTGATCGGTGAAGCTGTCGATCTGACTTATTCTTACGAGCATGTCGGAACATCGCCTGCAGATGTCGCGAAATTCGCGAAGTCCCGCTCCGGTTTCGCCAAAACATTTAAGGCGGCCAAAAACCCGGTCATAATCGTTGGCGCTGCTGCGCTTCGCGGTGAGGCGGGACAAGCCTTGTTGGAAGCTCTGGGGCAGCTTGCGAAAACAGCTAAAGTGGTCCGCGAAGATCATAATGGTTTCAATATCTTACATGGCGCGGCTTCACGCGTAGGTGGTCTGGATATGGGCTTCCTTCCGGGTGAAGACGGCCTGAGCACAGACGCCATTTTGGATGCCGCACAACAAGGCGCGATTGAAACTGTCTACCTCATGGGGGCAGATGAGCTGGATACGTCTAAGCTGAAAGACGCTTTCGTGATCTATCAAGGTCATCACGGTGATAATGGTGCGCATGTTGCGGACGTTATTCTGCCGGGCGCGGCCTATACGGAAAAATCCGGCCTTTATGTGAACATGGAAGGCCGCGTGCAAATGGCAGAGCGGGCCACATCGCCAAAAGGCGATGCAAAGGAAGATTGGGCGATTTTACGGGCGCTGTCGGCGAAGCTTGGACGAGTGCTCCCTTATGACAGTTTGACAGAGCTGCGCGTGAAATTGATGGAAGATCATTCAACCTTTGCTGCGCTGGATACAGCGCCTGACCGTGCTGTGTTCGATCCGACGGGCTTAGGGGCAGCGGGCGATTTGTCCTCCGTGCCGTTCAAAAACCCGATTGAAGATTTCTACATGACCAACCCAATTGCCCGTGCATCAAATGTGATGGCGGAATGTTCGGCTGTCATTGAAGAGAAAAATCAAACTGTGAAAGAGGCGGCGGAATGATGCCTTTTATGCAAACTGCTGCTGCCGCATCCGAAGGCGTGATTAATTCCGCGGAAGGCAATTGGCTGATTTGGACTCTGTTCAAAACCGGACAAGTCTTGCTCTTCGTTTTATCATTGGCGCTACTTGTGGCGGCTCTTGTTCTGGCTGACCGCAAAATCTGGGCGGCTGTGCAAATGCGCCGTGGTCCTAACGTGGTGGGTGCGTTTGGCTTGCTGCAAACAATTGCAGATGCGTTGAAATTTTTCTTCAAAGAAATTGTAATCCCCGCGGGCTCTGACAAATTCCTCTTTATTCTCGCGCCTGTCATTGGCCTTGTCATGGCATTCGCGGCTTGGGCCGTCGTGCCGGTTGCACCGGGTTGGGTGATTTCCGACATTAATATCGGTGTTCTCTACGTATTAGCGCTTAGCTCTCTGGGTGTTTACGGCATTATTATTGGCGGTTGGGCGTCCAACTCGAAATATCCATTTATGGGCGCGTTGCGTTCTGCCGCGCAAATGGTCTCTTACGAAGTGTCTATCGGTTTCATCATCCTGACCGTGATTTTCTTGTCCGGATCCATGAATTTGACGACAATTGTGGACGCACAAGGGGCAGGGATTTGGAATTGGAACATGTTCCGTTTGAACCCTGTTGGGGAATATGGATTCTGGAACCTCCTGCTGTTCCCAATCATGTTTTATATGGGTGTATTGTTCTTTATCTCTGCCTTGGCAGAGACAAACCGTCCGCCATTTGACCTTCCTGAGGCGGAATCTGAACTGGTTGCCGGTTATCAGGTTGAATATTCTTCCACGCCGTTCTTGATGTTCTTCTTCGCGGAATATGTGAATATCATGCTGCTGTCGGCCATGATGACGATCCTATTCCTCGGCGGGTGGCACGCGCCGATTGATATTGGTGTTCAATTCATTCCGCCATTTTTCTGGTTCTTCCTGAAAACAGCTTTCCTCTTCTTCCTGTTCGCCATGGTCAAAGCAATTGTTCCGCGTTATCGTTATGATCAATTGATGCGCTTGGGCTGGAAAGTCTTTTTGCCGACGGCTCTGGTGGCAGTTGCGCTTGTGTCGACCTTCGTCGTCTTCCTTGGAGGGAGCGCATAATGTCCCGTATTCAACAAATCTTTCGCGGCGCATTTCTCTTGGAATTTGTCTCGGCCTTTTGGTTGGCGATGAAATATTTTTTCCGCCCCAAAGTCACGATTAACTATCCGTTTGAAAAAGGCCCGATCAGCCCGCGTTTCCGTGGTGAGCACGCATTGCGCCGTTACCCATCCGGCGAAGAACGCTGTATTGCTTGTAAACTCTGCGAAGCGATTTGCCCCGCGCAAGCGATTATGATCGAGTCTGAGC
>CAYZGF010000277.1:0-2969 GCA_964477595.1 uncultured Algimonas sp. | reverse complement strand
TTTGCCAGGTGATCTCTCCCTGAACATGGTCTTGGATGGTCGTTTCGCCTTCGGGTACGCGAAAACGTACGGCGAAAGGCGCATCTTTCGTTTTAGTGCTGTCGCGATATGGACTGCGGAAAGCGCGATTATTCTCACGGGCCTCAGCTTTTAAGGCGTCCACTTCCTCTGATGTTGCATAGCAGCGATAAGCGGCACCGCTTTCTAAGAGTGCATTAGCCGCCGCAACATGATCGTCAGCATTCCGGCTTTGATAGATGATATCGTCGTCAGCTTTTAGGCCAAGCCAATCCATTCCTTTAAGAATTGCGGCGGTAGCGTCATCCGTGCTGCGGGCGCGGTCTGTGTCTTCAATCCGCAGCCGGAATTTTCCGCCCATCTTCTTCGCAAAATACCAGTTGAACAAGGCTGTCCGGGCTCCACCAATATGTAGATATCCTGTGGGAGACGGCGCAAAACGTGTGACGACAGGTTTATTCATCTGCGGGTTGTGCTTTCGGGCTTGCATTATCTTTGAATTTGGGCGCTCTATGGCATGTGATGATGAAGGTGAATAGCAATTTTGAGAGTGGGTTTGCGCAAAGCTCACCTGCAGAAATGTTGCGGCGTCATCTTATGGCTAAGTCCTATTTTGATCCCGGATTTAATGTTGCTGTGATTAGCTTTGCTATTGGGATCGCCGTTTATTTCGCATGGCCGTCAGAGCCTTCAACCCCGGTCGCAATTGGGGCCTGCAGTTTCTTGGCAGTGTTATGGTGGTTTCTCAAAAATCGAGATTGGCCCCTGACAGGTCATGTCTGGCTTTTCTTCGTGCTGGCGCTCGGATTTGGCCGGGCCGTTTGGCATACCTCCGCCGCTGATGCGCCGCGATTGCCGCAACAAGAACGGACCTACCGTATTGAGGGATGGATCAGTGCGATTGAGAAATCCGGAAATAGCGAACGATATGTTGTTGAACTTCTATCGATAGAAAATATGCGACGTGAAGACATGCCGGAGAAAATCCGGATTCGTGTGACCAAGAAACCGGACCCACCTATTGCTGCAGGGGCTACGATCAATTGGCTGGTCGCGTCCAAGGCGCCTCCCGGTGCTGTTGTTCCGGGGGGATATCATCCGGGACAGGCAGCATATTTTAAAGGAATTGGGGGCTTCGGGTTTGGGTATGGTGCGCCCGAAATGCAATCGGATGCAGCGTTGGATATGTGGAGTTCAATGCGCAGAAGTGTCGTGCGGTGGCGTTATGGCTTAGCGGATCGAATTATAGCAGCCGCACCAGCGGAGACAGCGGGCCTGCAGGCCGCGTTGATGACAGGAGTCAGACGGTTCATCCCTGCGGAGCAGACGGAAAATCTGCGCATTGCCGGACTGGCGCATATCCTCGCGATTTCCGGCTTGCACATGGCGTTACTCGCGGGAGGTACATATTCAGGCGTTGCGCTGGGGTTGGCGTGCATCTTACCGCTCTCACGTCGTTATGATGTCAGGAAATTCGCAGCCGGGGCCGCGATTGCTGCGGCAACATTCTATCTCGTTTTATCGGGGGCGTCGGTTGCTACGCAGCGCGCCTGGGTCATGTCGACGATCTTCTTTCTCGCCATCATTTTGGATCGCCGGGCCGTCTCCATGCGGTCCGTATCTGTCGCGGCGCTCATTACCTTAGCGCTGCATCCCGAAAGTTTGGTGTCTGTTGGCTTCCAAATGTCATTTGCAGCCGTGGTGGCGTTAGTGGCTGTTTATCAAGCTTGGCAGACCTGGCGGCCCGCTTATTCCCAACGCGGATGGGGGCGGCGGATGGTTGATTTTATTTCGTCTCTCAGTGTGACGAGCCTGGTAGCAGGGTTTGCGACGGGCGGCTTTGCGGTCTTTCATTTCAACCGCTTCGCGCAATATGGCTTTGCCGGGAACTTGCTGGCCATGCCTTTATTCTCCCTATTTGTGATGCCCTTGGCAGTGATGTCTCTGCTACTAATGCCTTTGGGTTTAGAGGCCGGACCACTTTATTTGATGAGTCTGGCTTTGGAGCCGATTCTTCTTGCTGCGGACTGGGTTGCAGGTTGGCCGGGTGCGATGCTCTATATCGGGGCCGCGCCAAACTGGGTTTTACCGCTCTATAGTTTAGGTTTTGTCGCGCTCTGTATGGGCAAGCGAATATGGAAGCCTTTTGGGATAGGTTTGATTTTCATTGCATTTGCGGGATGGGGGCAGGCGCCGACACCGGATTTACGAATTTCGGAAGATGGGAAAGTGGCGTTTTGGCAAACCCCGGATGACGGAGTAGGAGAGCTGGTTCTCTTCGTCGATTCCAGACGGTCTGATCGTTATGGACGGGAACAATTCGCGCAACGGGCAGGTGAAAGCGGGGCTGATTGGGCTCCCTATAAGAACCGTATTGCGCAGTGTGATTCCCTCGCATGTCGGGCGCAGATCGGGGCTTGGCAGGTTTCTATCTTGCAAAGCCCATCGGAAGTCCCTGAGGAATGCAGAGCGTCTGATCTAGTTAGTTTGGTTGTAAGGCAAGCGGGACCTGTTGCGAGACGGAATTGCGACGCCGTTTTGGTAGATGAAAGCAGTTTGCGCGAAACGGGCGCGTTGGATGTCTATCTGAAGGATCGACTCAAACTAAAGCCCGCCCGTCCTTCTAAAGAAAAACGGCGGGCTTGGGATTAGGTATCCTGAGAGCCTTTAGTGGTAATTTCTAACGAGGCCGACCAGAACGCCTTGAACCTCAACACGATCAGGACCGAATGTTTGTGTCGGGAAATTTTTATTCTCCGCGATCAATTCGACCTGATTACCTGTGCGGTAAATACGTTTCAGGGTCGCTTCGTCTTGATCGACCAGCGCGACAACAATTTCATTGTTCCGAGCCGTATTCGCCTTGCGGATAACAACAATGTCGCCTTCCATAATACCGGCATCGATCATGGATTCGCCTTCAACTTCGAGCGCGTAATGATCGCCATTGC
>CAYZGF010000276.1:0-2971 GCA_964477595.1 uncultured Algimonas sp. | reverse complement strand
CCCGCATCGCCGGGGTGTAGGAACACGACAGGCGTGCCATGCGCACCGATGCGGGGCTCGCCAAGCACGCGCATTCCACGGTTTTCCATGATGTCTTTCGCGTGATGAATATCCTCAACTTCGAAACACATATGATGTTGCCCACCTTTGGGATTGCGCTCTAAGAATTTCAAAATCGGGGATGTCTCGCCATATGGCTCAATCAGCTCCACCTGCCCTGTTGGAAGATTGACAAAGGCATAGGTAACGCCTTGCGGAGCCAATATCTTGGGCTCAGTTATCTCCGTGGCTCCCATCACATCACGATAAAAGGCGATTGCGTCGGTCATGTCAGGCACCGCGACACCAACATGGTTCATCGCGCCAAGTTTGAAATCATCATCCATCTTACTTCACCTTATGCGCCATAACTTCGACCAATGTACGTTTACCCGTCCGGTCGCGGATGGCACGTTTTACTTTGGCAGCGACTTTCGTCTCGATCACGTCCTCATCGCGTTTGGCCCTTGGGCTGAGCGCATAGAATGCATCCTCTGCAGCATCCGCGACCTCATCCAATAACTCGTCTAGCAACTCACTATTTTTGCCTTCCGGGAAGCCGCTGGCCCGCGGCTCGGGACCGGATACAATCTTGCCGTTTCCGTTCACGACCAAACTGACGGAAACATGACCCGCAAAGCCCATTTTTCGGCGCAGGCGAAGGCCCTCATCAGATGCCGAGACAATGTCTTTGCCGTCCTGATGCAGTCGACCTGATGCGACAATATCAATGACCTGCGGTCCTTTTGACGCGAGCAAAATCATCTCACCATTGCGGGGCGGATAGGCATGTTTGATGCCCAGCGACTTTGCGAGTTTTGCATGTTCCAGCAAATGACGCCGTTCCCCATGGACAGGAATCGCAATCTCAGGCTGGACCCAATCATACATTTGCGCCAACTCATCCCGACAGGGATGACCGGACACGTGGATGTCACGCATCTTCTCTGTCACGATTTCAACGCCGTCATCGGCCAAAGCATTTTGAAGCGCGAAAATACCCTTCTCATTGCCGGGGATGATTTTTGAACTGAAGATGACGACATCACCTTTGGAGAATTTGACGCTACGGTGTTCACCCTGCGCAATGCGTGACAGCGCGGCGCGGGGTTCGCCCTGACTACCCGTACACAGGTAAAGCACATGGGCCGCGGGCATAGCTTGGGCTTCGTCTTCTGACAGCAAAGCGCCAACCTTATCCAGCAAGCCGATAGACTTTGCCGCCGCCGTCATGCGCTTCATGGACCGCCCCATCAGACAGACAGAGCGATTATTTTCCCGCGCGGCCATCATCACGGATTCCAGCCTCGCGACATTAGAGGCGAAACTGGCCACAGCCACGCCTCTCCCCTCATATTCTGCGATCAATTTGGTCAGCTCTTCGCGAACGCCCTCTTCTGACCCGGCTTCACCCGGTGTGAACACATTGGTCGAGTCGCAAATCATCGCGAGGACGCCGTCCTTGCCGAGTTGTCGCAAAGCTGTCTCATCCACCGGGTCACCGATCTGCGGAGCCGGATCGATCTTCCAATCCCCCGTATGAAGAACTGTTCCGAGCTTTGT
This sequence comes from uncultured Algimonas sp., assembly GCA_964477595.1. GTDB lineage: Bacteria > Pseudomonadota > Alphaproteobacteria > Caulobacterales > Maricaulaceae > Litorimonas. The sequence continues at coordinate 1,369 of CAYZGF010000276.1, read as the reverse complement.
GCGAATAGCCAGCGCATTCGGTTCGGGAATGGAGTGGGTCAATGTGATGAGGTCGATCTCAAACGGACCAATCTCAATCTTTCCGCCAAGTTCGACGAGGTTTAACGGAACATCATCTAATATCCCGGCTTCCGCCAATCGGTCTTTCACCAAATACATCGTGAACGGCGTGGCCCAAACGGGACAGCCTATGCGATCCCAGAGACGCGCCAATGCGCCCATATGGTCTTCATGTGCGTGGGTGAGGACGATCCCAAGGATATTCCGTCGGTTTTGTTCAATAAACTCAATATCAGGCATGATAATATCAATGCCGGGTGTATCGGGGCCGCCAAAAGTGACGCCCATATCGACGATAATCCATTTGCGGTCATTTATGGGGCCAAACCCGAATAAATTCAGGTTCATCCCGATTTCCCCGGACCCGCCGAGGGGAAGGAAGACAAATTCGTCTTCGCGTTTTTGTTTTGTCATAATCTTACTTTGTTGTGTGGAGCGAGAGGCCGTTTCGCGTCGCATCCAGATGAGAGCAGCTTAAATTAAGCCGCAGGGCGATTCAGTCGCCACACCTCATATAACCCATCAATCGTCAGTTGCGAGTCATAGTGCTGAATTGTCTCACTGGCCCCGGCAAAGAGAGAGGCGACCCCGCCCGTGCCGACAACAGTGAAATCGCGGTCATCTTCTTTTTGGATTTGTCGGACCAACCCGTCTATCAGTCCAATATAGCCCCAAAACACACCGGCTTGCATGGCCGCGACCGTATTTTTCCCGATAACACTGTCAGGTTTCTTAATCTCAATTCTAGGAAGTTGTGCGGCTGCCTCATGGAGAGCCCGCATAGACAGATTAATTCCGGGTGCAATGATGCCGCCTTCGAAATGACGATCACCGGACACAACATCAAAAGTCGTCGCGGTCCCGCTATCAATAATGATCAGCGGTCCCTCATAGCGCTGCACGGCGCCCAATGTTGTGACAAGGCGGTCTGCCCCAACTTGTTCCGGATTATCAACGCGCACGCCAATCCCGACATCTACGCCCTCTTCGCCAATGATGATGGGCTCTACTTCCAGATGTCGGCGGGCCAAATTACGCAAGTTAAAAATAGACTGCGGGACAACGGATGAAATCACGCAGGCCGATATATCTTTGAAGGTCAGCTCAACCATGCCCAAAAGTTGGTGAAACCAGACCGCATATTCGTCAGCGGTGCGCGACGGATCGGTCGCGATACGCCATTCAAACAACCATCCGGTTTTCATATCATGGACGGCGAACAAGATGTTCGTGTTACCGTTATCAATTGCGAGGAGCATGAGTATCCCTAGCTTCCAAAAAAGACGTCGCCCGCATGGACGTCCTGCAC
>CAYZGF010000275.1:0-2992 GCA_964477595.1 uncultured Algimonas sp. | reverse complement strand
CCAATGCCTATAAGATGAAAAATTAGATCGGTGCTGCCAAAATTAATTTCTGCAATCACCCCCAATTTCACGTCTGTGAGACCCGTTTGGGTCTCACGGTAAGATAACTGCTGGAAGCTTCCTTTATTCTGCCGCCTCAGCAATGTCGCTCGGTGGAGTCCATCGCAGGATGGGATTCCTTGCCGCCTGGGTTTCATCCAATCGACGCATGGGCGCATAAACTGGCGCATTTTTGAAGCTTTCCGCCATGCCGGCTTGTGCTCGCAAAGCGAGGCTACGCATGGACTGAATGAAACGGTCGAGCTCGCCTTTGGACTCAGACTCCGTCGGCTCGATCAACATGGCGCCATGGACGACGAGCGGGAAATACATGGTCATCGGGTGATAGCCTTCATCAATCATCGCCTTGGCGAAATCGAGCGTTTCCACGCCCGTATCTTTCAGGAAGCGATCATCGAAGAGCGCCTCGTGCATACAGGTGCCTTCGAAGGCTGTGGTCATCACATCAGAGAGCGACGCCTGAACATAGTTCGCATTTAGGACTGCATCTTCTGTCGCCTGCTTGAGCCCATCAGAGCCGTGGCTCATCATATAAGAGAGCGAACGCGTATACATGCCCATATTGCCGTGAAAGGCGCACATGCGGCCAAAGCTCTTCTCATCTGGTTCTTCAACCAAATCAAAGCCGTCTTCCGTCTTCACAACATAAGGCACAGGCGCGTGGTCTTTGAGCGCATCTGACAGAACTGTCGGACCTGAACCCGGCCCACCGCCGCCATGTGGTGTCGAGAACGTCTTATGCAGATTAATATGCATCGCATCGACGCCGAGATCGCCCGGACGCACACGCCCAACCAAAGCGTTGAAATTTGCACCATCGCAGTAGAAATATCCGCCCGCAGCGTGGATCAATTCAGCGATTTCAATGATGTCTGTCTCGAATAATCCGCAAGTGTTTGGATTGGTCAGCATGATGCCCGCAATGTCGGAGTCTGCGCCTAAGCCGTCCAGCTTCGCCCGCAACGCATCCATATCGACCCGTCCACCATCATTGGCGGGGATTTCATCCACCGTGAAACCGCATTGTACCGCCGTTGCTGGATTCGTGCCATGGGCGCTTTCCGGGACAAGGACGCGGCGCTTATGCGACGCGCCGTCATGATCGAGCCGCGCACGAATAGCCATCATCCCGCATAGTTCGCCATGCGCCCCCGCCTTTGGCGTAAGCGCTACGGCGGGCATATTGCAGAGCGTCATCAACCAGTGAGACAGCACATGCATGACTTCCAACGCCCCTTGCGCCGTTTGGATCGGCTGAAGGGGATGCACGTCGGCAAAACCGGGCATACGCGCGACTTTTTCATTCAGGCGCGGATTATGTTTCATCGTACAAGAGCCGAGCGGGTAGACGCCCAAATCGATGGCGTAATTCTTTTGCGATAAGCGCACATAGTGGCGCAGCGTTTCCGGCTCGGAAAGACCTGGCAAACCAATCTCACCTTGTCGTTCGTGTCCGCCGAGGCGGGATTTCGTGCCTTTTGGTTCGGGTAAATCGACGCCTGTACGTCGGGGCGTGCCGATTTCAAAGATCAGCTTTTCCGCTTGGTCCAAACCTTTGGACCCTGACACAGTCACGCGCTCATTCATATTCACCGCTTCGGGTGTTGTGGGACGACCTTCGGTTCTCATGACAACACCTCCTTCAATGCAGCCTGATAGGCGGCAATATCCTCATCTGAGCTCGTTTCAGTCGCGCAAACGAGGAGTAAGTTCTCATCTGCATCTGACGCCAAACGTGAGAGCGGCACGCCCCCGATGACGCCTTTTTCGACCAAGGCATCGACAACCTCTGCAGCGGGTTTGTTTAATTTCAGCGTGAATTCGTTGAAGAAGCTTTCATTCAAGACCTCAGCGCCCTCGACCTCGTCCAGCGCATCGGCAAGATCACAGGCTTTCTCGTGATTCAGTGAGGCGAGTTTTTGGATGCCCGCATCGCCAAGCAAGCTCATATGAATTGTGAAGGCGAGGCAGCACAGACCCGAATTCGTACAAATGTTCGATGTCGCTTTTTCGCGGCGGATATGTTGCTCCCGCGTGGAGAGTGTAAGTACAAAACCGCGATCCCCATTCGCATCGACAGTTTCACCGCAGACCCGCCCCGGCATTTGGCGGACAAGTTTTTGGCGACAGGCAAAGAGGCCGACATGCGGTCCGCCAAAAGCCAGACCAACGCCGAGCCCTTGTCCTTCGCCGACAACAATATCCGCACCCTGCTCACCCGGAGGCGTAATCGCAGCGAGAGCAACAGGCTCCGTAAAGACAGCAATCAACAGCGCCTTATGCGCATGGGCTTTTTCTGCAATCGGGCGCAGATCAACAATTTCGCCGAACACATTTGGCGACTGAACCACGACGCAGCAGGTGTCATCGTCGATATGGTCAATAACATGGTTATCGCGCCCCATCCGCGTATCGCGTTCGTCAATTTTGATATTCAGTGTGGAGGCCAAAGTCTGCGTCGCCGCCGCGTAATGCGGGTGAAGACCCGGCGCTAACACGGCTTTGGATTTCTTCCCGCGTGCCACACGGTGCGCCATGACAACAGCTTCGGCGCAGGCGGTGGAGCCGTCATACATAGAGGCATTGGCGACTTCCATACCGGTCAAAAGCGCGACTTGCGTCTGGAATTCGAAAAGCGTCTGCAACGTCCCCTGGCTGATTTCCGGCTGATAAGGCGTATAAGCCGTCAGAAATTCCGAGCGTTGGATCAGGTGGTCCACAGTCGCCGGGATATGATGCTTATAGGCCCCCGCCCCACAAAAGAACGGCACAGACGACGCAGAGGTAGATTTATTCGATAGCCGTTGGAAAAACTGCTCAACTGATTGTTCCGTCTGATGTTTGGGCAGATCAATCAGCCCGTCCAGCCGTGCCGATGCCGGCACATTATGGAACAAATCATCAATCGATTTCACACCAATAACATCGAGCA
>CAYZGF010000274.1:0-3000 GCA_964477595.1 uncultured Algimonas sp. | reverse complement strand
GCTATTCTCGTTGTTTACTTCCGCAATCGCGGCAACATCGCGGTCGAAGATATCGACCTGATGAAGGGTTAAGGCCGTGATTTATTTAACCATCGTCTTTGCACCGCTTATCGGTGCAATTATTGCGGGCATGGCCGGAACGCGTTTCGGGTCACAGCTGATCAATGCGACGATTTCCAAAGTCGTGACAACAGGTCTGTTATTCGTTTCCGCAATTCTGTCTTGGGTTGTCTTCATGAATATCGGGTTTGGCGATGCGCCGGATCAGACGGTTGAGATTTTCCGCTGGATGGATGTCGGCGATATGGATGCCAATTGGGCGCTGAAAATCGATACATTGACCGCAGTTATGTTGGTCGTGGTGAACTCCGTCTCTGCGCTGGTTCATCTCTATAGCTGGGGTTACATGGAGGACGATCCATACCAACCACGCTTCTTCGCTTATTTGTCTCTTTTCACCTTCGCCATGTTGATGTTGGTGACGTCTGACAACTTCATCCAGCTCTTTTTTGGCTGGGAAGGCGTCGGCCTCGCGTCATATCTGCTTATCGGCTATTACTATAAAAAGCCGTCTGCCAATGCGGCGGCGATTAAAGCCTTTGTCACCAACCGGGTCGGCGATGTCGGTTTGGCTCTCGGTATTATGACCATCTTCTTGATGTTCGGATCCGTGAATTTCGATACGGTCTTTGCCGCGATTGAGAGCGGTGTTGATACAACACTGCCGTTCCTCGGCTTTGAATTTAATGCGGTCGAATTGATTGCCTTCCTCCTCTTCATTGGTGCGATGGGGAAATCTGCGCAGTTTGTTCTACACGTCTGGCTACCCGATGCGATGGAAGGTCCGACACCTGTGTCCGCACTTATCCATGCTGCGACCATGGTGACGGCGGGTGTCTTCCTCGTTTGCCGTGCTTATCCGATTTATGAGTTAGCGCCGAACACATCCGGCTTCATCACAGCAATTGGCGCTTTCACGGCGCTCTTCGCAGCATCCGTGGCGCTCGTCCAAAACGACATCAAACGGGTTATCGCTTACTCAACCTGTTCACAGCTCGGTTATATGTTCTTTGCCGCAGGCGTTGGGGCTTATAACGCCGCAATGTTCCATCTCTTTACACATGCCTTCTTTAAGGCGCTGCTCTTCCTCTGTGCGGGTTCCGTTATTCATGCGCTGCATCATCAGCAGGATATGCGCAAAATGGGCGGCATCTGGAAGAAAGTCCCTTGGACCTATGGCGCGATGATTATCGGAACTCTGGCCATTACAGGTATTGGTATTCCGGGTAGTTATACATGGGGCTTTGCAGGGTTCTTCTCCAAAGACGCGATTATCGAAGCGGCCTTTGACGCGCGCGGCGTGTCCAGTGCTGCGATCTTCGCCTTCTGGGTCGGTATTGTCGCGGCCCTTATGACCAGCTTCTATAGCTGGCGTCTCATCATGATGACGTTCCACGGTGAACATCGCGGAAAACAGAAATATTTTGACGAAGCCCATGAAAGTCCGTGGAATATGCGTCTGCCGCTCGTGCTGCTGTCCATTGGCGCGGTCGTTGCGGGTGCGATGTTCTATCAGTATTTCATGAAAGACAAAGGCGGTTTCTGGCACGGTGCATTGCCGGGATATGCGGGCGATAGCTATGCCTCGATTCCAAATACGCTTATGGCTGCAGCGGAGGGTGATTATCCCGTATATGAGTCAAAAGGTTTCATCGACTGGCTGCTCTTCCGCCCTGTTCATGGATATCCTTATTGGGTTCTTCTTCTCCCATTAGTCGCCTCCATTACGGGCTTTGTGATTGCCTGGTTCATGTATGTACGCGGTAGCGTTCAGGCAAAAATTGATAATGTGGCTGAGACTGGCGGTTCACCGCTTTATAATTTCCTGCTCAATAAGTGGTACATTGACGAGCTTTATGACGCGACAGTTGTCCGCGCGACGCGTAAGCTTGGCGATTTGTTCTGGAAAGTTGGTGACGTCCGTATCATTGACGGCTTTGGCCCGAACGGGGTCGCAAGCTTTGCATCCGGCGCGGCGAAGCGGGTTTCAAAACTCCAGACCGGTTATTTATATCACTATGCCTTCGTTATGCTGCTCGGCGTTGCCGTGTTGATACTCGTCGCATTCCGCGGAACGGCGGGGTAGGACCATGTTAGAAGATCTCCCAATTCTCAGTTTCATTACTTTCATCCCGCTCGGCGGTGCGCTCTTGCTCATGTTGTTTGCATGGCTGGGCAAAGCTGAAGGTCGTGAACAATTAGAGCGGAACGCGCCGCGCGCCGCTCTCGTGATCTCCATTGCGGTTCTGATCCTATCCATCATTATGACACTGGATTTCGACAGCGCGAAAGCCGGGTTCCAATTTATGGAAGACACGCCTTGGCTGGGTGGCGGTATTGAATACCGCGTTGGCGTTGACGGCATTTCGGTTCTGTTTGTGTTGTTGACTGCGTTCCTCACGCCGCTTTGTATTCTGGCATCTATGACATCCGTGAAGAAACGGATGTTGGAATATATGATTGCGTTTTTGATTTTGGAAACGCTGATGATTGGCGTGTTCGTCTCGCTCGATCTAATCCTGTTCTATCTCTTCTTCGAGGCGGTCTTGATCCCGATGTTTATCATCATCGGTGTTTGGGGCGGTAAGAACCGAGTCTACGCGTCTTATAAATTTTTCCTCTATACGCTGCTGGGCTCAGTCCTCATGTTGGCGGCTATCCTCTGGATTTACTTCTATAGTGGAGAACAGCTTGGTGAGCGGACCACGGATATGCGTGTCCTCATCGAAGAGTTGAAAATCCCGGGTGGTGTACAGACGTGGCTCTGGCTCGCCTTTTTCTCCAGCTTTGCCGTTAAGATGCCAATGTGGCCGGTCCATACATGGTTGCCAGATGCTCACGTTGAGGCTCCGACGGCGGGTTCCGTTATTCTTGCGGGTATTTTGTTGAAGCTTGGCGGTTATGGTTTCCTGCGCTTCTCTATTCCGCTCTTCCCTGAAG
>CAYZGF010000273.1:0-3030 GCA_964477595.1 uncultured Algimonas sp. | reverse complement strand
GGGTCCTTGCAAAGGTCACCCACGCCAATGCAGGTGCTTATAGTGAGGTCCTCACACCGGACGCCCTGTTATTCTTGGCTGACCTTGAGCGACGCTTTGGTCCGCAACGGAAAATCCTATTGGCAGATCGCGAACTTCAACAAGCGCGATTTGATGATGGCGAACTGCCTTGCCAACCTGTTGAGACGCGTCACGTCCGGAATTCAAATTGGGAAGTTGCGCCGTGTCCGAAAGCGCTCTCAGATCGTCGCGTTGAAATTACCGGTCCGGTCGACCGCAAAATGATGATCAATGCGCTGAACTCCGGCGCGAAAATGTTCATGGCGGATTTTGAGGATGCGTCCTCTCCGACATTCGACAATATGATGTCGGGTCAGCAAAATATGCACGACTTCGCGCGGGATACGCTGTCCCTCACGACGGAGAAAAAGACCTACTCACTCAATGATGAGATCGCCACAATGCTGGTGCGCCCGCGCGGATGGCACTTGGAAGAGCGTCACATCACAGTGGATGGCAATCCGATGAGCGCGAGCCTGTGCGACTTTGGTTTGCACATTTTCCACAACGGGAAAGCATTGGCGGAAAGCGGGAAGGGCCCGTTCTTCTATCTCCCAAAGATCGAAAATTACCGCGAAGCGCGGCTGTGGAATGATGTGTTTAATTACGCGCAGGCTATCCTCGATATTCCGAATGGCACCATCAAGGCGACCGTGTTGATTGAAACACTCCCGGCGGCCTTCCAGATGGAAGAGATTCTCTATGTGTTGAAGAACCACATTACGGGTCTGAATTGCGGTCGTTGGGATTATATCTTTAGCTATATTAAAACGCTGCGTGCGCATCCGGAATATTTGCTGCCCGAGCGGGCTCAAGTCGGCATGGACCGGGCTTTCCTCTCTGCCTATGCGGAGCGGTTGGTGCAGGTCTGTCACCGTCGCAGGGCTCACGCCATGGGCGGAATGGCCGCGCAAATCCCTGTCAAAAATGACGAAGCCGCCAATGATGCCGCCTTTGAAAAGGTTCGTCAGGATAAGCTGCGTGAGGCTAAACTCGGCCATGACGGAACTTGGGTGGCCCATCCGGCACTCGTTCCCGTTGCGACGGAGGTCTTTGACGAAGTGATGCCGTCACGTCATCAGATTCATAAAAAGCGCCAGTCACGCAATATCTCTGACGCCGCTATGATTGTTCCGCATACCGGAACGATATCTGAGGCCGGTGTTCGGACGAATATCAATGTCGCTATCCGCTACATCGCCGCTTGGCTCTGCGGACGCGGTGCTGTGCCGATCCATAATCTCATGGAAGATGCTGCGACGGCCGAAATTTCAAGGGCGCAAATCTGGCAATGGCTTCGTCACGGCGCGAGTGTCGAGATGGAAGGTGGCTTTAAAGAGACACTGACCGAGCGCCTCTATGAGCGCCTTTTCAATGAAGAGATCGCCGATCTGAAATCTGAACTTGGTGAAGACTTCGAGACAGGCCGCTTCCCCGAAGCCGCCGATATTTTCACACAAACTGCGACAGGCCAAAGCCTGCCGGACTTTCTTACACTTCCCGCTTACGACATTTTGGAGCAAAACTAATGACTTACTCTCAAACGCTTTCAGAGCTGCAAACGCGCTATCCAAATGGGGCGCCTGCAGGTATCGATCTCTACGCGCTGGCGCAACTCAAGACGCAAAACACATTCGAGACCCATCTTGATATTGCCAAAGAGATGGCGACATTGATGCGTAAAGATATGGCCCGCTATGATGCGGATAGCAGCCAATTCACACAGTCTTTGGGCTGTTGGTCAGGCTTTCACGCCCAGCAAATGATGCGCGCCATTAAACGTCAAAAGGGCACGCTTGACCGCGCTTATGTCTATCTTTCCGGATGGATGGTCGCAGGTCTACGCAACCGTTTTGGACATCTACCGGATCAGTCCATGCATGAAAAAACATCCGTCGTAGATTTGATTCAAGAGATTTATACCTCCCTGCGTCAAGCCGATGAGGTAGATCTGAACGATTTGTTTAATGAGCTGAAAACGACAGATAATCGCGAAGATGTCATTGCGCGGATTGACGGGTTTGAATCCTATGTCCGTCCTATCATTGCGGATATTGATGCGGGCTTTGGTAACGTCCATGCGACTTACCTGCTTGCCAAAGAAATGATCAAAGCGGGTGCCTGCTGTATCCAGATTGAGAACCAAGTCTCGGACGCCAAACAATGTGGTCACCAGGATGGCAAGGTCACAGTTCCGCGTGAAGACTTTATTGAAAAGCTCCGCGCTGTGCGTATGGCGTTCGAAGAGCTTGGCGTTCATGACGGTGTTATCGTGGCGCGGACGGACAGTCTTGGTGCTGGCTTGACGCAGAAGATTCCTGTCAGCCGTGAAGCGGGTGACCAAGCTGCGGAATATACAAAATGGTTGGAGACGCAGCCTGTCTCCGATCTTCATCAATTGGAAAATGGCGACATCGCGATCCAGTTGGATGGCCAGCTTGTAAAGCCAACGCGCCTACCAAACGGTCTGTATAAGTTCCGTGCTGATACAGGTGAAGACCGTGTTGTCGAAGACTGCATCGCCTCTCTGAACGAGGGTGGGGCCGACCTGCTTTGGATTGAAACGGCCACGCCAAATGTTGCGCAAATCGCCAGCATGGTGAACCGGATTAAGGAAAAGGCGCCGCATGCGAAGCTGACCTATAATAACTCGCCCTCCTTCAACTGGACGCTGAACTTGCGCAAGCAAGTCCGTGAAGATTGGATTACAGAAGGTCGCATCAAGGCAGAAGATTATGACGAAGCGCGTTTGATGTCTGCCGCCTATGATGAGGACGTTCTGGGCATTGAAGCCGACCGCCGTCTTCAGGCCTTCCAAACGGATATCGCCCGCGAAGCCGGTGTGTTCCACAACCTCATCACCCTGCCAACGTTCCACGGCACGGCCAAAGTCATGAACGATTTGTCCGAAGGTTATTTCGGCGAGCAGAAAATGCTGGCTTACGTCAAGGAAATTCAGCGCGAAGAAAT
>CAYZGF010000272.1:0-3036 GCA_964477595.1 uncultured Algimonas sp. | reverse complement strand
GAGCTGCTCTCGGCTGATTTGGGCCTCGTGATTTTCTTTGGGTTTTTGGCAGGACTTCCTGCGCTCATTTTAGGCGGACCTGTTCTAGCGCGCTTTTACAAAAATACGCCTGCTATGTCCGGAGATCCCATCTTCGCTGCGCCAAGTGAAGCACAATCCATCAGTTTTGGACATGCGGTTTTCGCTGTGGCTATGCCGCTTATTTTGATCTTGATGTCGACGTTCCAACAAATTGATCCCGGAAGTTTGAACGCAGACAGTGCATTTGGAAGGCTTATCGATTTTCTGATTATTAAGAATGAGGGTTGGCAGTCCTTTTTCCAATTTGTCGGTCATCCTTTCACGGCACTCTCGATCGCCTGTGTATATGTCTATGTGGCCTTTGGCCTGATGCGTCGTGTCCCGCGTGACAAAATTGGTAAAATCATGACGAAGTCTTTGGAACCTGCGGGCGTCGTCGTTCTGATCACAGGGGCAGGTGGCGTTTTTAAACAAGTTCTTATCGATAGCGGTGTGGGACAGGATTTGGCCGCAGCCGTGTCGGCCACGGGCATGCCAATCGTTCTCTTCGCCTTTATTGTCGCCTTTTTGGTACGTATCGCCCAAGGTTCCGCGACCGTTGCCATGATTACAGCCGCGGGCCTAACGGCACCTGTGGCCGCTGTCGCAGGCCTGTCACCTGCAGATACAGCGCTAGCCGTGATCGCAATCGCATCAGGCGCCAGCATGACGTCTCATGTTAATGATAGCGGCTTCTGGTTGGTGAACCAATATCTAGGACAGACCCCAAGAGAGACCCTTCGTAGCTGGACGGTTGCGACGACCGTCATTGGCCTGACTGGCCTGGCCGTGACGCTTACGCTCTCAATTCTGGTTTGAATGCAGCGGCGCAAAGTAAATATGCGCGTCCTTCAGGCGACCCAAATGCCGCTCGTAAGGCGGGGGCTGTCGGTGGTGTGTTGCCAATCATTTTTGCGAAATCAGCTGTAAAGGTACGTAAGTCTGACTTTAAAGATGCGTCAGCTTCCAAGTTATCTTTCAAATGGGCGACAGCTTCCGGCAGTTTATCTGTCACAACAGAGGTCAGTCCGGCTTCACCACTATTAATTCTGGCCTGCGTCGCGTCGACGACGGTTCCTTCATCTACAATCGCTGCAGGGGAAAGTTGAAGCGCCGAGAGCAAGGCAACGCCGTCAATGTCGCGGATAGCCATTTCGTCAGAGTTTAATGGGGGCGGAGGCGTGATAGTCTCTGGCACGGCCGCATCTGGGCGTTCCAGCGTGCCAAGCATATCGCGCCAGCGCCAGCCGGATTTTTCCTCTTTATCTGATCTCCGTCCAAAACCCTTGCTTTTTGTTGTCTCATTGATTTGTCCGGGGCGTCGAATGACGTCAGGCTCAAAACTTATGAGTGGCTCATCTTCGGACTCAATTTCCATATCCATGCCGAGATTAAGAGGGCCCTCATTTGATGGCTCTCGTTCCGGTTTAACGAAGGGACGAGGGGGTTCAACCGGTGGGAAATCCGAGTCCAAAGGTTTCAAATTTAACCGCGAAGGTTTTACTTCGGGTTCAGGTAACTCATCAGAGGCCTGCCGCAGATTTGTAAGTTTAGCTTGTAATGACTGAAGATCGGTTTCCATGCGCGAGAAATCTCGACGCATCTGCGCCAAATTGGACTCAACCATTCGCGTCGTTTGCCCCTGTAGTGCCAAGGTTTCATCTTCGGATTTCTTCAGCTGAGCCGAGAGGTCTCCATAATAAGAGTCAACAGCGCTCGAACGGGCTTCAGACGAGGCTTGAAGCTCGGATAGCATCTCATGACCTCTGTTGATGGTGGCTTGTAACTCCGTAATCTGTGCCTCTGTTTGCACGTTTAATCGCTGCAATTCATCGGATCGTTGGATAAAGGTTTCGTCGCTGGATTGAAGGGTTTGCGTCGAAACTTTCAGATCTTCCGTCAGTGCATTTGCCGTTTCATCCAATTTCCGGCTCATCTCGCCAAGTGACGTGATATTTTCGTCAATACGGGCTGAACCGGATGTCACGGTGGCATCCACAGTTTCAGAGGCTTTTTGCAAGGCTTCACTCGCGTTTAGCAATTTCGTTTCTGCGGCCGTACAGACGCCGTCCAATGTTTGGCTTGAGTCCGTGATCTGCGTTGAAAGCGTGCTCATGCGTGTATCAAATGTGTCGGTCATACTATCCAACGCCTGTCTCTGGAGCGTCAAATTTTGTCCAACTTCATCGGACCGTTTTGTGAGGTTTAGTCCAGCCGCATCCAGGGCTTGGCTTTCGCGTGTAACGGCCAGTTGAACACCTTGCAGAGCTTCAACAGTATCAGACAGGCCTTTGTTTACTAGTGATATTTGTGTTCGGATTCCGCTTGCTAAAGTTTCGGTCCGCGTAAGCGCGTCGCGGTCAGGTGTAACCAGTAAATTGGCCGCTTTTGCCATACGGGCGTTTTGTAGGCTGACTCTATTGAGGTGACGAAGTGTGCGCCAAAGCAAGAAAAGTAAGAAGAGAGGCAGCGTCAGGAGCAGAACAAGGCCTGCAATTGGCATTAAGCCAGCCGGCTCGGTCACAAGCGGCAGTCCGAAATATAGGCCCGCGCCTATCAAATAGAGCACACTAAATCCGAGTATAAGCCAGCCCGCCGCTTTAGATGGCTGGTCGACCTCTTCCAAAATGGAAGGTGGTGTCGCGAGGGGTTGAATGGGGTCCCGGGTTACAAAATCCGGCACATCGTCGGTGCTCGTGGATTTTGCTGTCTTCGGCGTATCATCAGCAACAGGACGAATTACATCGGCTGATGAGGGTTCAACCGCATCGTCGGCTGGTTCAATAGAGAAAATTTTCTTTGTTATGTCCGACACATTTGTCCCCTGTGCCCGATTATGCCCACCGCTTAACCGGATATTTTCTATCTTGTTGTAACAGAGGCTCAAGCACGGGGAAAGCGGCGAAGACCGCATCAATTCCCGGCAATGTGAATGGGCTGGATTATGACGATTTTTTCGGATCGTTCAGTACTGAC
>CAYZGF010000271.1:0-3044 GCA_964477595.1 uncultured Algimonas sp. | reverse complement strand
GCTTTCCACTCCTCATGGGGGCAAGCCGAAAGAGCTTTATCGGGCGCATTGACGGGTCAGAAGCGGATGATCGTCTTGGCGGATCAATCGCGGCAGCCCTCTGGTCCGCGCAAATGGGTGCAGATATTTTGCGCGTTCATGATGTGACCGAGACCGTTCAAGCGATGCGGGTTTGGGAGGGGATAGAGAATGGGTAAGAAAATTATTTTCAAGTATAAATCCCTATCCTATCTGCTTTTGGCTTTTTTGGGCGCACTCGGTGCCCATCGCCTATATCTGAGACGCATAAAGTCAGGTTTGGCTCTTGCCGGATACACAATCGCCTCTGTCTTCTTTGAGGTTATGCTACCTGCCATATTTCCGGATATGTCCTATAAGGCATTGGATATGATTTCGGTCTTACTTGCCGCTCCTGTTTGGGTGATCCTAATTTATGATCTTTTTAACATTCACAAATGGGCCAACCAAATAAATTGGAAGCATAACCCTGACATGGTCCTCAATAGGAGCGCATGATGACCCAAGACCCACAAGGACGCGTCCTAATAATCGCCGGGTCCGACTCAGGGGGCGGGGCGGGTATTCAGGCCGATATCAAAACCTGCTCGGCCTTTGGTGCTTATGCAATGACCGCTGTGACGGCTGTGACGGCTCAAAACACGGTCGGCGTTCAATCTGTCGAGATGATGCCCGCCGCACTTGTCAAAGCGCAAATCGAATCCTGTCTCACGGACATCGGTGCGGATGTCGTGAAAATCGGCATGTTGGGCACGAAAGAGATCATTGAGGTCGTCGCTGAGGCCGTGGACGAATTGGATGCCTTTGTCATCCTCGACCCTGTTGCTGTTGCGACATCCGGTGATGCCTTGCTGAATGAGGATGCTGTGGCCGCTTTGCGCGATACGCTTTTACCTCTGGCGGATCTTGTTACCCCGAATGTGCCTGAAGCAGAATTGCTGACCGGACTAAAAATCGAAGATGTTGATGACCTCACCAAAGCCGGAGACGTTTTATTGGAGCGCGGAGTCTATGCCGCGCTCATGAAGGGCGGTCACTTAGAGGGTAAGTCTGTCGTCGATGTATTGGTCAGCGAAGAGGGCGCAAATATCATGTCCGGGCCGCGTCTGCATACACGCCATACACACGGTACGGGCTGTACATTAGCGAGTGCCGTCGCGGCGAATATGGCATTGGGGTTGGACTTGGATGAAGCAGTGATGCGGGCGCGAGAATTTGTCTTCGAAGCCATCCGCACAGCGCCCGGCTTTGGCTCGACAAAAGGGCATGGCCCGCTCAATCACGGACTGGCAGTAGGTGAGGATGAAGACGATACGCCCCCTGCCAATAATCCTTTCGCAGCGCTTAAAGGGTTGAGCTCTTAGGTTTGGAATTAAAACGGGAAATAATGACGCCCAATAGGATAAGAAAAAGCGCCAAAAATATGCGCCAGTCCAAGATTTCGTCCAAAAATATAACGCCTAAAATCACAGAGCAGACCGGAACAAAATAATTTATCCTCGCCATCACGCTCGGACCCGATGTGTCGATCACCCAAAGATAAGTTATTGTTGCGATAGCTGTAGAGCCTAATCCGAGCCCTATAACACAGAGCAGCGCAGGAAGTGTTGGCATTGGCGGAGGTCCGGACACGGAAGCGGCCCAAATGGAAGACAGCAAAGCGCCCATGAGAAGCATCATGGCTGCTGCGATAGGAGAGGGTGTTTCAGGTGTTCGGCTCGCAAGAACAGTTGTGATGGCGTAGCAGGCCGACCCGCCCAAAATCAGCAATTGCGCTTGCCAATCCGAGACCAAATCGAGCGACAGCTCTTTTGGAAGAAACAAAACAACGATCCCAATAAATCCAAGCATGAAGCCAATCAGTTTCCATGCAGTCAGTTTTTCCGATGTAAAGAAATGCGCCAATATAATTGTAATGAGTGGCATTGTCCCGACGAGGATGGCTGTCAGGCCGCTATCAACGGTTTCTTGCCCATTCGCGATTAATACGAATGGGAGACTGGCACCCGTAACGGCCATAATTGAATACCAGATCCAACGTGAGTCTCTAAGTGAGGGTAAGCGGTGACCGACGGAATAGCTGTAGATCAAAACAACAATAGCCCCGACAATCATTCGGTAGGCGACTAGCCAATCCGGTGATAATGACTTTACGGCAACTCCCACCATCGTGAAGGCGCTGCCCCAAACGATAATCAGGAAGAGGGCGATGCCAATGAGTAACAGCCCTTTCAAAACGGGCTGTTCGGGCTCTGAAACTTCCGATGGAGAACTCATGTCGCGCAGATACAGACACGCGCGAAGAAGTCTATCTGTTATTCATCAAAGTGAGCAGTGCGATCTCCAAAACGCATTAAAATAGGTTGGATTAACTCCTAAGCCCAAAGGGTTTCTCCGGCTGACAGGTAACCGTGACCATGACCTGTCCGTTTTTGTTCTTCATTTTGGTGGTATAGGACCAACCCTTATCCGTGAAGATCAAGCTGTCCTCAAAGTCGCACATCCACTGGCCAGCGTAATATTCGCGTAAATTCTTCACTTCCGCCTGGGGCACATCATGCATGGATTGCACGACTTCAATAAACTCTGACCGCTTTGGATTTAAGTCATATTGAAGATCGCCGACGAAATCGAAATCGTCTGTGCCATATGTTGCGCCCTCATAGAACTCCGTAAACTGCGTCACGACCGAGGTCATATAGGCCTCGCGTTCCTCAACGGGAATTTCGTGAACATATTTCAAATCGTCTGTTAAAACATCCGATAGGCCAAATTCGCTAAGTCCGTAAATCGCACCCCCGACAACGACAAATCCGCCCACACCAATTTCTTTAAGGCCCATAATACTCTCCCATTTCACTGGAATGAGGTATAAGCGCGTAAGGGTTGCAGTCCATTAAATGCGACTAGGAAACTGTGATCATAGTTAAGTGGACATGAAGACCGATCGCTTCGTAGGCTGACCTTGATGTCCTAATTGAGCTAATGATCTCGTCTCGGGCGCAGATAAATTCCCCATTCGTAAA
>CAYZGF010000270.1:0-3053 GCA_964477595.1 uncultured Algimonas sp. | reverse complement strand
GTAAAACAACTCTACTTTTTCTGCCGGTGTTCCGACAGAAAGATCAACTCTGCGGGCACGTCCCGCTTTAAAATAAGACTTTGGCTGACTCCCGGATGAGCAGTTGGAAAATCCGCATGTCCAATCCCCTAACATTCCTGACCAAACAGCCTTGCCCCCTTCCTAACTCCCGACTATCCCCTCGCCATGTCCAAAGCCCTTGAAATCGAGCCTAAGCGCCGCCGCGTTTTTGCGATTATCTCTCACCCTGATGCGGGTAAGACGACGTTGACGGAAAATATGTTGCTGGCCGCAGGCGCCATTCACCAAGCCGGTAAAGTCGCCGCGCGGGGCGAAGCCCGCCGCACGCAATCGGATTGGATGAAGATCGAGCAGGAACGCGGGATTTCGGTCTCCTCCTCCGTCATGACGTTTGAGCATAAGGACCTTATCTTCAACTTGCTTGATACGCCGGGCCATGAAGACTTCTCTGAGGATACATACCGCACCCTCACCGCCGCCGATTGCGCTGTCATGGTGCTCGACGTGGCCAAAGGTATCGAGCCGCAGACGCTGAAATTGTTCGAGGTCTGTCGTCTTCGCGATATTCCGATTATTACCTTCGTGAATAAGCTCGACCGTGAAGGGCGCGACACCTTCGATATTATAGCGGAAATTCAAGACAAACTCGCGCTGGATGTGGTCCCCATGCAATGGCCAGCAGCGTCCGGTCGTCGTTTCAAAGGCGTGGTTGATTTGCGCACAGACGACTTCCTGCATTTCGTCAAACCGGAAGATGGCGGCGAGCATGTGCTGACCAAAATTGACGGCAATTCCATTGGCAGCATGTTCGATAATGACGAGCTGTTGACTGAATTCATGGAAGAGCAGGAACTCGCCAAAGAATATCCTGACTTTAATGAACAGAGCTTCCGCGAAGGTCACATGACACCGGTCTATTTCGGATCAGCGCTGCGGAAATTTGGCGTGTTGCAATTGATTGATGCGCTGGCTGAGCTCTGCCCTGAACCGCAAGCCGAGACCGCAAAAAAGGCAGGCCAAGTCGTGGAAATCAAACCCACGGGCAAAGAAGTCGCTGGATTTGTATTCAAAGTCCAAGCCAATATGGACCTCAATCATCGCGACCGCGTCGCTTTCCTACGCATGTGTTCAGGCGAGTTTAAGCGCGGGATGAAGCTGAAAACGGCTGAGAATAAAACCATCTCCGTCCACAACCCCATCCTGTTCTTCGCGCAAGATAGAGAGCTGGCCGAAAATGCCTATGCAGGTGATGTCATCGGCATCCCAAATCACGGCGCGCTACGCGTGGGGGATAGCCTATCCGAGAGCGGTAAAATCATCTTCGCGGGGATTCCAAACTTCGCGCCGGAAATATTGCGCCGCGCACAGCTCAAAGATCCGCTCAAAGCAAAGCATTTGCGCAAAGCGCTGGAGTCGCTGGCCGAAGAAGGCGTGACACAGTTGTTCAAACCGAACTTTGGCTCTGACATGATTGTCGGCGCAGTGGGATCGCTGCAAATTGATGTGATGCGCGAGCGGATTAAGACGGAATATGGTCTGGACGTGACCTTCGAAATGCCAGCCTATCAAATCGCGCGCTGGATTGCCGCCGATGATGAAGCCGTTATCAAAGCCTTCGTCGATAAAAATGTGATGACCACAGGCACAGACGTCGATGATGCGCCTGTCTTCCTCGCCAAATCCGCATGGGACGTGGGATATGCGCAAGAAAAGAACCCAGAGCTTCGTTTTCTGACAACGAAAGAACGCGCCTAGGGCGCAAAACATTAGAGGGCAAACGAATGAAATATACAGCTTTACCACTCATCGCGGCGGCGGGTTTTCTATCCGCATGTAATCAGGCTCAACCGGCGCAGCCAGATACCCAAACGGACGCCCCAATTGAAATTAAAGCCGCTGAGACGACGGCCACGCAGGACGTAGATACAGATGCTGATGCGCCGCTTGATATCCAGCCATTGTCCTTAGAGAAGGTCTTATCACCCGCTGAAAAAGCCTATGCCGAACATAAATCATTCTATGACATAGATGAAAGGCTACAGCCGATTGTGGACATTTGCGGGGAAGCTGAAGGCCCCTATTACCCTGACTACCTTCTGCAAACGATGGGATATCAGGATAGAGATACGGCGGCGTATAAGGGATCAATTTTCCTTCAAGTCGCAAGCTTTTCTCGCGGCAATATTGCAACCGAAACCTATTTCATCCCAACAGACACCCTCATCGTTGAAGCTTTGGATAAAGAAATCCGTATCGCCTCAAAGCTTGATAACGTTAGCGGGCTCACCAGCGGGTTTCGCAGTGACGGGACAGCGGAAGACACTTTTGATTTTGAAGGCGTTGACCTTGACCGCGCCATCCACTGCAACGACCCCGAAAAAGCGGTGAAGATGTTGACGGATTTCACCTCAGGATTAAACGCGCCCGCCGCAATAGCGCCAAAGGAAATCCGCTATTCCGTCGACATTCGGAGCGAGGTCAATCTCGAAGGCATGTGCGAATATCAACATGAGGACGCAAAGGCGACAATCGCAGAGACATTGTCGGGCTTGGGGCTTGTGCCACTGGCGCAACTCGCGGTCGCGCCCAATAATGATATGCGTATCCGCCTGACGCCCTATCCGAATACGGAAGGCCACTCACAGAATGACTGCCGCTATGATATCGACATTGTTCGAAACTGGACACCCGAACCGTGGACGTCGACCCCTGCCCGAAATCAGAATTATGAAACGGGCTATGAGCTTATATTTCAAAGTGTGTTTGAGATTGGGGAAGAGTTCAAAACACTCCCGAAAAACTAGGAAAACGCAAAACGCTCTCCGTTAGTATCAAGACTGGCACAGCGCTTGAAATGTTGGAGGTTCACTAGCCCCCCGACCCGAAAGCGCGTTTCATGCTGATACAAATACTCCCAGGCCTTATCATGTTCGCGATCACTTTGGCTTTCGTGACGCTCTTCTTCATTCCGGTCACAGCGTTTAAGCAAAAAAACGAATTAATCCGATTTTACTGGGTCGGCATTTGGGTGT
>CAYZGF010000269.1:2779-3056 GCA_964477595.1 uncultured Algimonas sp. | reverse complement strand
AAGCGCTATAGGGTTTGAAATTCTTCTAGAATTTGACCGCTGGGATATAGTTCCCCGAAGTTACAAAACAGACCTTTGGGTATGTGACGCCGCTCTTTTAGTTGGAGTACTTATGGCGTTATTTTGGTGCTACGGTGCGTGGAAGGAGCCCGAAGCTTTCCGCGATCTGATTTTAGTAGATTTAGTCGGCTGGCTCAAAGGGCTTTTCAAATAATCCTAAACCTCCATCAAATCCTTTTCCAACCCCGCCAACCCAAGCTGTCGCCTTGCTGCGCTT
>CAYZGF010000269.1:0-2769 GCA_964477595.1 uncultured Algimonas sp. | reverse complement strand
GATGACGAATAATTAAAATGGTGGGCGCTCCTGTTCCTAGAAACTCGATCTCTAGAATCGAACTTACATCGTCACCATCAACTCTCGCTCCAACCCCGCCAACCCAAGCTGTCGCCTTGCTGCGCTTTCATCTTCATCGACCACCATCAAGCGGCGCGGGATCATGATACCCGGTTCCAGCACGTTCATATTCTGGTCGAGCACGAAATAATCAATTCCCGCCTCTTTCAAGATCGCCTCTGCAAAGTTTAACGTGGCCGGGTTATTGGTCGTCAGAATACATTTCATGGACCCTACTTCGTGGGTAAGCCCAGCTTACGCAAGAGATTTGACAGAAATGTGTGATCGGGATCTCCACGTTTGGGCGACGATGCGGGTTCCAATTCATGGCCGATCCCGGCGGCTTTCAGCAAGTCCCGTGCCTCGGCCTCATCTTCATCAACGATCATGAGGCGCTTCCTGACCAATATTGTTGATCCATCCAGAACAGACGCATTCATATCAAAGAGGAAGCTCTCAATACCCGCATCTTTGAGAACAGCTTGTGCAAAGCTCAGCGTGACGGGATTCATGGTTCGAATGATGCAGATCATGACTTTCAGGTGGGGATGGTCTGCATATATGCAACTCGGGAATGCGTCGCAGTGAATCGTCTTGCCGCGCCGCGCTGCCCGCCCTAGATAGGGTGAAAGAAAAAAGGTGGTCTCTCCGCACGTGAATGCACCCGCACAAATCCGGCAAGATGCCGCTCTCTCCCCCGCACAGGTCCTTTGGGACCTCACCGGCGATGATATGGCTTCAGTAGACGCTCTGATTCTTGAGCGCATGCAGTCTTCCGTTGGACTGATCCCTGACCTTGCGCAGCATTTGGTCGGTGCGGGCGGGAAACGTCTTCGTCCGCTTTTGACCATCAGCGCCGCGCAACTTTGTGGCTATGACGGCACGTCACACCATAAACTCGCGGCTGCCGTAGAATTTATTCATTCCGCGACACTCCTGCATGATGATGTAGTCGATGAAAGCGCACTTCGTCGTGGCAAGAAGCCGGCCAACCTAATTTGGGGGAATAGTGCTTCCATCCTCGTGGGGGATTTCCTCTTCGCGCGGGCCTTTAACCTGATGGTCGAAACGGGCTCCATGGAAGCGCTCGGGATTTTGTCCAATGCCTCCTCCGTGATTGCAGAAGGTGAAGTTCAGCAGCTTGCCGCCCTACGCAATCTCGCCATGACCGAAGATGACTATATGAAAGTCATCAAAGCCAAGACAGCGGCCTTGTTTGCAGCGGCAACAGAGGTCGCGCCAGTGATTGCGGATCGCCCCGCCGCAGAACGTGAAGCTTTGCGTGAATATGGCCTCAAACTCGGCCTCGCTTTCCAGCTCGTGGATGACGCTTTGGATTATGGCGGTATGGCGAGCGCTTTGGGGAAATCCGTTGGCGATGATTTCCGTGAGGGTAAAATGACCTTGCCTGTCATTCGCTCCCTCAAAAGCTGTTCCGATGAAGACCGCGCCTTTTGGCGGCGGGTCATTGTTGATCATGACCAGCAAGAGGTCGATCTGGAACGCGCCGTCTCCATGTTGCGTAATTGCGGTGCTTTGGAATCTACGATGGATTTGGCGAAGCAATATTCCCAAGATGCCGCGGATGCTTTGGATGTATTTCCCGCCACTCCGCTTCGCGATACGCTGAAAGAGCTAGCCGGATTTGTTGTCGCCAGAATTAGTTGAGCCCTCATCAGCTAAGGCTTGACTGATCAGCCAATAAGCTGCGGTCACGGCGCCAACTAACATCAACGGAATATGCAATCTGTCCAGCCATCCGCGCGGCATACCGATCACGACAATATTTGCCGTCATTAAAGCTGCCAGCGCATAGAACCAGCTGACCGTTAAATGGCTAAATCCGTGCCGGATTAAGCGCTGATAAAGATGCGTATTATGGGCCTGTAAAAGGTTGTCACGATTTCGAACCCGCCGCACGAGCGTCAACAGGACATCAGCAAGAATTGGTAAGATGAGAATGGGGCCCGCCAAGTGAAAAGTTGTCTCAGGCGTTTCCTTGATCAAATATAAAACACCAATAGCGAACAGAAAACTCAAAGAGAGCGATCCAACATCGCCGGAGAAAATACGGGCTGTCTGGCGAACATTATAAGGCAGGAAGCCCAGAATAATCATCAGCGAAAGACCTGATAATAAGAGTGTTGTGGCTGACCCGCCAATTAAACCCGCGCCAAATAAGCCAACATTGGCAATGGCCAGGGACAAAACCATCATGCCATTGGCGCCGTCCATAAAATTCACGGCATTCATAACGACGAAAATCCAAAGCATCGCTCCCACGAAACCAACACTTGGATGAAGTGGCACGGGATCGCCCAAGAAAGGTAAATTAACGGGCGGACCAATCAACCAAACTGCCGCCCCGCAAATCAAAATCATAATTCCGAATTTTGTCTTCGCCCCCAAAGTCAGAGCATCATCGACAAGACCCAACATGCCGATTGCGAAGAAAAGTGACATGATCGGCGCGAAACCGGACGGTAAATTTACATCCGGAAATAATAAAGCGATCCCGCACAAAGCCACACCAATACCGGCCACAAAACCGACACCACCTGACGTCGGGATCGTTCCCCGATGCGCTGACCGTCCATCAGAGGCATCGCCCAATCCGGCAACAGTCATGAAACCGCTGACGGCTAAGCTCGTCAAAAACGCGAGGGCGCCAATCTGTATCCAGAGTGAAACATTCTGCGCAATCATGAC
>CAYZGF010000268.1:0-3077 GCA_964477595.1 uncultured Algimonas sp. | reverse complement strand
CCTGCAGAAAGCGCGGCGGCACAACAGGCGGAATACGAACAAGTGGCTGAGCATCTCGGTCGGAAACCGTAATCTTGAAGTTAGACGCATCAATCTTTGGCGATTCGAACTCAGGGATAGCGCCTTCGATTGAAGCGATCTTCTCTGTTGGTTTATCCGCCTTCGCACGCTCAATCATGGGCGGCGGTGGTGGCGTGATCACTTTTTTGACTTTATCGATCTTTGTCTCACGTTCGATAACTTTAATGTCTTCAACTTTTGGGTTGATTTCAAAGCTGGCAGTTTCGCCTTTATCCTGCGGCTGAAACTCTTTGGAGATCAAGCCTTTCATTGCGAGGAACAAACCCACAGTGAACAAAGCCGCCAATGGGGTTAGAATGAGTAATCTGATTGGACCATTCATAATAAATTCTCCTACTCTGTACCCACGCGGGTATTAATTTGCAGGTCCTGCATCAAATCCTGCACGGACATCACAACACCCACTTCCGCGTCACGATCAGCTTTGATAATCGCTTCGGCCTTCGGGCTTTCCGCCAAAATGGACTGGATGATCGGACGGATTTCGCTGACATCATAAGGACGCTTATCAATCCAAACCTCATTTTGGGCATTCACAGCCACAAGAATTGTCGGTTTAACTTCGCCGTCCAAGACCGCTTCCGGCTGCGCCGGATCAATACCGGGCGTCTTTACGAAAACAGATGTGACAATGAAAAAGATCAAAAGAATGAAGACGACGTCCAGCATCGGCGTCATGTTCAATTCGGTATCCTCTTCAGGGATGACTGTACGACCACGTCTTGCCATGTTGTTACCTTATTACAAATTAGGCGCAAAAGTCAATAGACTCTGCAATACTATTACATTTGACTTTTACTAGATCTGCAAAGACCCGTTTCAAGCCTGTCTCCCGCGCCTTAATTAGCGCGAGAAAAACCTTAGCCGGCGTTGCGGACAATCTCGATCTTCGTTTGCAAGCCACCCTGATCTAACCCGTCTTTCAACATGATCAGATTTTTGTGTGAGGCCTGCTCATCCATACGAAGGATTACAGCGGCATTTGGCTTTTCAGCCAAGAGCCGTTCAACGGCGAGAATAACTCGGTCACATCCGGTGGAACGTCCATCAACAGCACAGGCATCGCGACTATCCACATAAACCGTAATGGCGGGATTGTTCGATGGTGGTGTGTTGATGTCATCCGGCGGAGGCGGAGGCTGTGTTAAATCAATACCGGTTTCATCCAAGAATGTCGCGGTCACGATGAAGAAGATGAGCATGATAAACACGATGTCCAACATGGGTGTCATGTCGACTTCGCCCTCATCTCCTCCCTGATTTTTGCGGCTGCGTCTCATAGTCTGTTCCTTTCTATAAGCCGATTAGGCCGCAATACGAATTGCGTGTTCGTCAAGATCATTGGCGAATCGGGCAGTTTCCCGCGCACTCATCCGCGGCAGAATCGTCGCGAAGATCAGACCGGACAGCGCCGCCATCATTCCCGCCATTGTCGGGATTGTGGCTTTAAAAACACCACCCGCCATCAGGCGTGCGTTTGAGGATCCGGACAGCGCCATCACGTCGAACACTTCAATCATACCGGTCACAGTACCGAGCAGCCCCATTAGAGGCGCAAGGGCGCCCAGTGTTTTGATGATACCGACATTGGCACCTGTGCGTTCTTTGACTTGGCTAACCAGCTCATCCTTGATGGCGTCCGCTCTCCAAGAGGTTTTATCGTCCCGCGCATCCCATTCCGACATCAGCCGGGCTTTGAGAGGTTTATGCGCGAAGAGATAATAGGCGAAGCGCTCCAGAATGAACGTCCACATAAAGAACGTCAGGATCATGATATAAAAGAGGATGTTACCGCCGGTCCCCAGAAATTCCTGGAGACCGTTGAAGACATTTTCCATGGCGTAGGCCTTTCGTCGTCTTGCGTTCAGTTAACCCTAAGCGATGCTCGAACCGGTACCCAGACCGCGTGTTTCCACGTGACGGGCAACGATGCCGGCAGACTGCTCTTCCAATGTGCCCTGAATAGAGCGCGCCATGGAAGCACAGAAGCTGTGTAGGACGAGAAGCGGGATAGCCGCATAGAGACCCAACATAGTGGTCACGAGCGCGACAGAGATACCACCGGCCATCAGCTGTGGATCACCTGTTCCGTAGATCATCATCGCTTGGAAGGTTTGGATCATACCTGTCACCGTACCCAAGAGACCGAGGAGCGGTGCAACACCGGCCAGAAGTTTCAGGATATTCAGGCCGAATTCGAACTTTGGTGATTCCCGTAAGATCGCCTCGTCAAGTTTCAACTCGACAGTGTCCGCATCTTTGTTCTGCGCACCTTCATAAGCCATCATGACACGGCCAAGTGCATTTGACTTGGACGGCTGCGCCTTACGCTTTTGACCATTAATGGCCATTTTCGCGAGGAACAAGCGGATGATGTTAAAGATACCGAACAACACACCTAAACAGGCCATGATGATGATGAATTTACCGATATTACCACCTTGAACCCAGTGACGCTCATAGAAGGACGGCACACGTTCGAAGGATTTCAGCAATTCGCCTCGCGTTGGATCAAGCGGTGCATAGACCAGCTCACCCTCACCTGCGGACGCAACTTTTTTCGCCGCAGAAGAAATCTGGCCACCGGGCTGGCTTGGAAGCTTTGTCAGAAGCGGTGCATTTGTGCCTGATTCAGCATCCGGCGTTTTATAATCAAGGAACTGAGCGCTGTCAGATGTGAAGACCGAGAACGGACCAACACGTGTAACAGCTTGCTCTGCACCGTCATCAATATTGGCAACAGGGGCAGTGAATTCAGCGACTTGGCGCTGCGCTCTGATTTCTTGAAGCATAGACTTCCAGATACTGTCGAGATCTTCTGCAGATGGAAGTGCCTTTGATTCCGCAATACGGCCCAAAACATTTGTCCGCGTTGGATATTGCGCCGTAATCAAAGAACTATCGAGAAGAGCCTTAAACTCACCCGCTTTGGAGCGGGCCAGACCGAACACTTCACCGAAATCGCCTTGCGCGGCGCGCAATTCTGCTTCCAAGTT
>CAYZGF010000267.1:0-3081 GCA_964477595.1 uncultured Algimonas sp. | reverse complement strand
CCGATCAGGTCAACGTGCACATGACCGCCCGTTGTGAAAAGACAAGATAAATATGCCCCCCAAAACCCAAAGTGAGGATGGAGTTTTCCAAATATTTTATAAGGTGTTGAAAATATTAGAATTTAAACTGAAGGAAAGCGCCTTAAATTCAGGATTATTACGTATTACCCGCCAACCAGCGGCGTCAATTTCAGAAAACTAATATTCATATCCGGCGTTAATGCGATTGTTTGGTCGAGGCTCTCAGCTTGCAACTCATCAATCAGTATGATGAATCCGTTGGATGAAAAGGCTTTCAGCGCGATATCGATTTGCTTATCCGCATCAATCTTGCGTGGTTTCTTTAAAGTATAACCATTGAGGGATTCTTCTGCATCTGACGGGCGGACAAGACCAAAAAACTTGTCTTGGGATTTCCGGTTATAGGCCTCGACTTCATATCGGACGCGTTCGCGAATAATGTCTGAAACCGTCACTTCAGCCTTGGGGAATGAGAGAGAAAATTCACGCAGCGTTTTACCGCCCATGGACTCATCGCGGATTAATATATTTTGGATGCCCATATGCAGACTCCTATTTTAGCTGGCTCAAGATTGTGCTGTCTTTGATCTTATCTTCATCCGCTAACATAAAGGCTTTCGAGATGATGATAGACAAGACCCGGTCGCCTTCAAAGGGAAGGTAAAGATTATCCAGCTCGCGCGCTTTGCCGCGACCGGGAACGATACAGAGATAGCGATCCCCGCGTGTTGCGATTTGGATATTTCCACTGCCAATATGAATTTTATAGATATGGCGTTTGCCCTGAACGCGAAGAAACTTGCCGTCAATTTCGGCGATATCGCGAATTTTTAAACGGGGCAGGAGGCGCTCTAATATAGTTTGTCGGGTTTTGGCGGCCTCATTCAGATCGCCAAAGGCATAAGACTGCCAATAGCGCATATGACGAGGCTCCCCTTCGCGGTCTGTCCAGGTCGGATCATTCCCGATCGAACCGACGCCGACAAAAAGGTCGGCATCGCGCAGGATTTCTGACAAGATTATGGGCGGGATATCCACCAGCGGGACGCCCTCGGAATCCGGAGCGGTGAAACGGACCTGATCTGTGGCAACATAGTTATATATGCCTGAATCATTCCAATTATCCTGTTCATCATGCAGGATATCGATCCAGAATTGCGCCGTCAGATTATGGGCTGGCAGGGGCTTCATGGCAATTTCGCCGTCCCGCCCGTCATCATAGGCCCCCAATAGGGAATAGGTCCAACCCCGTGTCGCCATCAACACGTTCATCTGATGCTGGCGTACGATATGCGCGGCCATACGGTTGGAATAAATACGCGTTGTGATTTCGGCGTCGGTGAGGATGTAAACCTCACGATGGGCTTGCTTCATCGGTTGGACGATTTGTAGGGTTTCAAGTCGGTCGCGCCACGCCATGATCGTGTCAGACTCGTCCATGATAGGATGCCAGAGACGTATCTTCCCAATCTTCCCTTTGATTGGCTGTCCCGCGACATCTTGCCATTTTTCATCCCTGAACAGGGCGGCATGTGTCTGGCCTTTTATCTCTAATTGCCAAATCAGATTTCGGGCCATTGGGCCTATCAAGCCATGATCCAGATAGGCCTGTCGATGGGCTTCCTCGGTCCAGCTCATATCTTCTGTATAGAGGCGGTCAATCCGGTCGCGCTGTGCGGTTGAGGCCTTTTTAATATTCTTCGCTGTCGTCCGTATGGCGGTCAGTTGAGATTTTAGCGCCTCACTTTCTTTCACAAAACTCGGGACCGATTTTTGCGGAGCACCATCAGGCTTGACCCAACTAAGTTTGGCCTCGCCGACCCGACGTGCATCCAATTTAAGTCTAAAATCCTTGAAAGGATATTCACGGACGCCTTGCGTCAGTCCAAAATCGGGCGCGGCCATTTCCTCGATCTCTGCGGATTTCAGGCCTAGGCGTTCGGCATTTTCATCAATCTTTTTCTGGATAAGCTTTTGCGTATTATTCTGTTTGATGCGGAGTTTTAGCCGCGAGAGATGGGCGACGCCGGACAGACCTTTGGATGCGGCCAGCGTATAGATACAGGCATTGCCGAGCGCGGGCGCAGCCGGACCTATGCCCTTTATGCGCTCAAAACATTTTTCAGCGAGTGCCGCGATAGCGGCAAGGCTTTTCTCGTCATGGAATTGCACCATGCCCCAGACCAAGCCTTTGAGCATATTTTGCAGCGTGCCGTGCAATTGCCCGGGCCCGTAATAGCGGCTCTCTTTCGCGTTTTTGTCGTGGAAAGCGTCGGGTGTTTTGGCGGCCCAGTTTGCCCAGTCCTGAAAAGCGGCGCGAAACTCATTCTTGCCCAAATTTTCAATATCTGACTTCAAGGCGGCTTGAAGTTTTTTGGTGGGCTTTGAGCCATTGGCGGAGGCTGCCGTGTTGAAGAGGCGATTCCACTTTTCCTGTGGAGTGTCAGATTCACGGCCTAACGTCTGACGCATGTGTTCTGAGAGGTGCGTGTTGCCAAGATGAAACGGAGGGGTGTCGCCGTCTTCACCGAGAAGTGCCGCGAGTTTGACTTGCGCTTTCTGCAAATCAGAACCGTAATTTCGAACAGTCCAGAGTTTCCAGCCTGCGATATCTGTCAAGGCGGCCCGCTCCTCCGGCGTAGGGTCAGTCTTTTTCATCGCTTTCTCAAGCTGGTTGACGACTAACCCATGGGGCCAGCTATGAGCATTGAGCGCCTTTTGATTTTTTAGGGCGTGGAAGAGGGTAATTATCTGCGCAGGCGTGAAATTGGCTTTTCGCCGGAGGAGCTTTCCGAAGGTTTCCGCCACAGGCCAGAGGCCATATCCCTTATTTATATGGGGGCCGGTCGGCGGAGTCCTTGCGTAGGAAATCAAGAAGTCAGGACGTTCATCGGGGTCTAGCGCCACATACCCCGTTTCTGCCGCAGAGCCTTTGTAATTTTCATGGCGATAATGATTGCCGTGACCGCTTGGGACAAAAAGATTGTCAAAAGCGGCCAACAAGTTGGCATGCGGTGAGCTATCCGCAGCCTGATTTGGGCTATTCTTATTTTTACGCTT
>CAYZGF010000266.1:2611-3099 GCA_964477595.1 uncultured Algimonas sp. | reverse complement strand
GGATATAAGCTGTGTTAAGCGCATATCCCCAGTCAGCAGCCGCATCATTCGGATTGTGTGACGGCGCATTGTTATAGTAAATACGCTGGGCCAGCTGGTTTTCGAAATCGTCGATGCTGTTGAAGCGGATCTCTGTTTCTGTGTGCTGTACGAACAGGTTGAAGATGTTGAGGTCTTTGCGCTCAACACCACCTGAAATGACGTGGTTTCCAAGCTCATAGTCCGCACGGAATGCAAGATCGAGGAGGTCATAGTTCAGGTCGTTTGACTGACGGCTGTCATCACCGCCGAGATAGACTGTGACGCCGTTACCAGCGCTGATCTGCATCTCACCAAAGTCTGTCCCGCCGATTGACTGCTGACGATTGTCAAGCTCAAGATAGCCAAGACGAAGCTCGGTAGAGAGGTTTTCAGTCCAGTCAGAGTAAACTGATCCGACATATGACTTAAGTTTCGCACCACGCTCGTAAAGGTGGTTAGAGAACTCC
>CAYZGF010000266.1:0-2601 GCA_964477595.1 uncultured Algimonas sp. | reverse complement strand
CACTGTCGCCGTCTGAGCGAACAATGTTGAAGCCGTCATTATAATCATATGTGAAAGCAGCGCGGTGGTTTTGGTTGATGTTCCAGTCGAGCTTCAGGAGGATTTTTTCATCTTCGTTCGGGAAGCTGGTTGGAATTGTACCGGGCTCATAGCCGTAAACATTGCGGGCAATGTCAGCAATGCGGTCAACTTCAGCCTGTGTGATGTCACCGTTTGCGAGGGCATCAGCGAAATAGACGTTCGCGCCTTCAAGCTTTTCGTAAGCACCGAAGAAGAACAGCTTGTCTTTGATGATCGGGCCGCCAAGTGTGATGCCGTAGCGTGTCTCGTCAAAGTTACCGAAGTCAAGATCACGTCCGTCGGCTTTGTCGCCTTTCAGGCCATCGTCTGTATAGTCGATGAAGAAGCTACCGCTAAGCTCGTTTGTACCTGATTTTGTAACCGAGTTGATGTTACAGGCTGTGAAGCCACCATACTTTACGTCAAACGGGGCGATTTCCACAGAGACCTGCTCGAGAGCATCATATGGGAACGGCATGCGTTCTGTTGGGTAACCGTTTGCGTTGAGGCCAAATGAGTCGTTGAGCGCAACACCGTCAAGGGTGATCGAGTTAAAGCGTGAGCTTTGGCCCACACATTGTACTGAGTTAATGTCGCCGCGGCTCTCGTCAATGTAGACACGCGGGTCAAGACGAATAACGTCTGCAATGTTCCGGTTGATGGCGGGTGCATTTTCAAGTGTATCAAGACCGAAGCTTGCTGACGGCCCAAGCGCCAGATCTGCAAGAACTTGGCGCTGTGCAACAACAATGATCTCGTCCGTGGCAGAACCGCCCTCAAGGACAAAGTTAAGGGCCGCCGTATCACCAAGAGTCAACGCAAGACCTTCAACACGCTTACCTTGATAGCCGTCCGCTGCGATAGAGACGTCGTAGCTACCTGTTACGGGAAGGTTGCGAACATTAAAGCTACCAGACGCGTCTGTTGTGACGGATCTGACAAGGCCTGTCGCTGTGTTTGTCAGCGTTGCACGGGCATCACTGATCGGATTGCCTGATGATGTGGTCACATAGCCTTGTACAGATGATGTAGTCACCTGCGCGTGTGCTGATGAGGCAAGTGCAATGCTTAGCCCGATGGTTGAGGCGCTGATTGCCAGGCCGAATAAGGTTGATTTGATTGGGGATCTCATTTGGTTAGTACTCCATTAACCTGTCCAAAAGTTAATGGCGGACTATGCCCAGTTTTTTAACCTATTGTTATGGTTTCGTGACACTTTTGTGACATCGACGATTTCGGCTCTTTTTTACGGGGAGTGTTGTATTTTTGCCATAGCCGAGGCGGGGCATATCGCGTCAACGTATATGTTAGGTTCCTAAGGCTCATTCATAGGTTGAGACTGGCGATAAAGTAACAAAATAAGGGCTTGATTTGTAATCAAGAGCCTTCCTATCACTGCGGGTAAGTGATTTGCGTAATAATAAAGGGCCGCTATGGACGAATCTCTTAACAGTCTCGCTGTCGGCTTTCCGTCCCTGATCGTTTATTTGATCGTCATCACGGTGATCTACACGATCGGAATTTTCATTTATGTGAAATTGACACCCCACCGGGAACTTGAGCTTGTTCAGCAAGGCAACATGGCTGCGGCTGTGTCTCTATCTGCGCTCATCATTGGCTTAGCCTTACCATTGGTGGCCTGTCTCATCCGGCGGGTCAGTCTTGTTGATGTGGCGCTGTGGGGAACGACGAGTTTATTTCTGCAGTTGTTCTTGTTTCGCCTGACTGATTTCATTTTTCGCGGCATGCCTACGCGGATTGAAAATGATGAAGTCCCTGCGGCACTTGTTATGTCGGCCTTTAAATTTGCGGGCTCCATTGCCTTGGCCGTCGCCATTATTGGCTGATGCTTCGCTATGTACCAGACTGGCTGATCTACGGACTTATTGTCCTTTTGATTTTTTTGAATGCGCAACGTTCAGCAGATTCTGAATACGCGCCTCAACCACCTCCACCGCCTGAGCTCGGTGATCTCCTGCCGCAGGAAAGTCCGCGCGACCCAACGGTACTTGTGGAAATGGACGCGCCTAAGTCCGGCGTGGGTACGGCCTTTGCCGTGGATGATGACGGACGATGGTTGACCGCACGGCATGTGGTGGACGGGTGCGATCAAGTGGGGCTGAATATTGGTCAAATGCGTGTCATCCGGGCAAGTGTGACACCGTCCGAGGGGACAGATACGGCAATCCTCACGACTGATTGGAGCCGCAGGCCTTTGCCCGTGGATCTGGCGTCCGACCGACGTATTGGCGAATATGGTTTCTTTTTTGGCTTTCCCCAAGGCAAACCGGGCGAGGTTGCAGGAGCGCTGCTCGGGCGACGCAACATGGTCACCCGGGGGCGGTACGAAACAAAAGAAGCCGTACTCGCATGGACGGAAATAGGGCGCACCCGTGGTCTAAGAGGATCGCTTGGCGGCCTGTCGGGTGGACCTGTGCTTGATGAAGACGGCGAAGTCATTGGTTTGGTGGCTGCCGAAAGCCCCCGGCGTGGACGGATTTATACGGTCGCACCGCGTACCCTTGACCGGGTGGTCTCTGG
>CAYZGF010000265.1:0-3099 GCA_964477595.1 uncultured Algimonas sp. | reverse complement strand
CGTCAATGTGCGCCAGCTCTCGCGTTTGGTAAGTGCGAAAGACGCCAAGCAGAACAAAGAGGATTTGGCAAATGGCCGTGTGGATATCATAATCGGAACGCACGCTCTGTTAGCTAAGACAGTAAAGTTCTCAGACTTGGGACTCGTGATTGTTGATGAAGAACAGCGCTTTGGTGTTCAGCATAAGGAACGGCTCAAATCCCTGCGAGCGGATGTCCATGTCCTGACCCTTACCGCGACGCCGATCCCACGAACCTTACAGATGGCACTATCCGGTATTCGAGAGCTGTCATTGATTGCGACACCACCTGTCGATCGTTTGGCCATACGGACCTATGTCACACCTTGGGATGAAGTGAGTCTACGCAAAGCGCTCCTGCGAGAGAAATATCGCGGCGGTCAGTCCTATTTCATCTGTCCGCGTATCGCCGACATTCCGCGTATCGAAGAATTTATGCGGAACGCCGTGCCGGAAGTGAAATATATCATTGCGCACGGTCAAATGGCTTCGGGGGCTTTGGAAGACATCATGACGGCGTTTTATGACGGCGAGTATGATGTGCTGATCTCGACCTCAATCATTGAAAGCGGGATTGATATTCCGTCTGCCAATACGATGATCATTTACCGCGCGGACCGTTTTGGGTTGGCACAGCTCTACCAAATGCGGGGTCGTGTAGGCCGATCAAAGGTGAGGGCCTATGCCTATCTCACCATGCCTGAAGCTCAGATCGCAACTGAGGGCGCCTTGAAACGGCTCAAAATTCTGCAATCGCTCGATAATCTTGGAGCAGGTTTCACACTCGCCAGCCATGATTTGGACATGCGCGGGGGCGGAAATCCTCTGGGCGAGGAGCAATCTGGTCATATTAAAGATTTGGGCGTGGAGCTTTATCAGCACATGCTGGAAGAGGCGGTTGCCGAACTAAAGGATGATGAAGAAAGCGTTCGGGATGAAAGCTGGACACCGCAAGTCAATGTTGGAGTCGCCATCTTGATACCGGAAGCTTATATCCCTGATCTAAATCTGCGTCTTGCGACCTATCGCCGAATATCTGAAATCTCTGATGATACGGAAGGGAACGCTTTGGCCGCTGAACTGATTGACCGCTTTGGGCCAATTCCGGAAGAAGTCGATCATCTCTTAAAAGTCATGAAAATCAAACGCCTCTGTCGTCAGGCTCATGTCGCAAAAGTGGATGCCGGACCAAAGGGCGTGGTTATGCATATGCGCCATGAGGACGTAAAAGACCCATCAATCATTATGAATGCGATCACGCAGAATAGCGGGTGGCGTTTGCGTCCTGATCAAACGATTTTGGTCATGGGAAATTATAGTGAACCCAAATTCCGCCTGCGTGGAACCGAAAAAGCCGTGACAGCACTGGTCGCAAATGCGTCTTAGTCTGCGTCAGGGTCTTCCACCAAGCGATTGATCAATCCGTCCAAGTGATTTTGTGTCGAGTTGGCCGATGGAGCAATTTCTGAAATCACGCTTTGTGCAGATACACTCAATGGGCCGCCTTCAAAATTACCGCTATCATAGACAGTGCAGTCTAAGAGCGCTTGAATACGGGATAAAATGATCTTTGCTTCTGCCGCATCTGTATCGAAAAAGGCGAGCACAAATTTATCATTATCCCAACGACACACAACATCTTGCATCCTGACAAGGTTATGGATCAGTTCGGCGGTTTGCGCATAGGCTGATGTGATCGCACCCTCGGTCACTTTATCAACCGAACTGGAGTTTAGCTTCATTCCAAGAAGTGTGACCGACTGACCGAATTTGGCAGCATCACGTAAAATACGGGGTAGATGCGCTCGAATAAAGCCTTGGGAGAAAGCGGTGCCCGACGCGTCGCCAGCGGCATCAACGGCCAGCGAACGAAAATCAGATTTCATTTGTTCATGAATGCGGTGGTAATTTGCCAGCTCTAATATCCGACCACTGATCTCATCCGAATCCGCGTCACAATCAATAATGTCCCGCGCGCCACGCTTATAAGCGCCGTTATAATCCGTGAAACTATGTCCATTGACCAAGAAGAGCGTCGGAGTGTGATAGAGCTTGGAATTTCGTCGCATAGCTTCAGAGATACTGAAGGCTGGTTCTGATTGTTCCAGTGTATTCATCACAACAGCGTCGAACGGATCGCCGTGAAGATAATCAAAGGCCGAAAAACTGGTGAATGCGGCCGTGACTTCAACGCCTTTATCTTGAAGCGCATTGATAATAACCATGAAGCTGGGCGAAGCTTTGCCGATAAAGAGAACGCGGAATTTACGATCCGGCGACATGTCACCAATATTAGGCGTCTGCGCAAAGTCATCTCGCAGTGTTTCAAGGCGACGTGATATTTCACCTTCCATCACACCCAAGCGGATCATGGCATTTACGCGGTTTGCGATTTGGGACGGATGCATTGGTGCAAAAAGAGTGGAGTCAAACCCGCCAGACGCCTCGGGAAGAGGGCGCGACATAGCACCAATTAAGGGAATAGGACGGGACTTGAAATGTGCCCGGATGACTTTAGCCAGTTTTGGTCCTTGTTCGGCGTAATCTATCAGGTGACAGAGAACAGCATCCGGCACACGGGTCGGGATGGCACTCAGGGTTTCTCCGTCAAAAAGACAGAGTTGGACGTCCAAGTCTAATTTCCGCAGATTAGAAGCAACATCCCGACTTTCGGACGGGTGGTCGGAAACGATCAGGACGCGGGTTTTTCGTGCCTTTGGCAGAACCACGCCGCGCGAATCGTTTAAATCTACTGCAGGAGCCAACATAACCCCAAAACTACGGATGAAGTCCTACCAGCATGTTAACCATGCTGGTCTGAATTAGGAATAGATTACCATCCGCAAGTGCGGTCTTTGTTTTCTTCCTGCAAATACGTCATGACCGGCGCGAAATATTCCAGAATGGCTGAGCCGTCCATATCCCGTGTCCCTGTGAAGGCTTCCAACGCATCCGGCCAAGGTTTACTGGACCCCATTTCCATCATCGCGTTGAACTTCTCGCCAACATCCTTGTTTCCATAAACTGAACAACGGTGCAGCGGGCCTTCAAATCCGGCCTGATCGCAAGCCGCTTTGTGA